>CAZRCF010000192.1:1809-5900 GCA_964598505.1 uncultured Lentimicrobiaceae bacterium
TTCGCGTTTTGTTCGTTTGCTATAACATTGTGCAAAAATTGGTTTATTTCCTCTATATGCTGATAAATATTTTGCAGTTTTACCGGTATGAGTATCACAAATTATAACTTTAATATCTAATTTTTCGGTTGCACCAACAGCAGTTTTAGCCAAAAAGCTCGAAATTTCGTTAGCTATTGGTAAAATTTCATTATCATGAATAAAATCTTTGTTTTTTTCTACTTCAAGTGCAGTTTTAGTCATAACCTGAATTGATTCAAGAGGATATTTGCCGTAAGCAGTTTCACCACTAAGCATTATTGCATCGGTTCCCGAATAAATTGCGTTTGCAATATCAGCAATTTCGGCACGTGTTGGGCGTGGGTTTTCAATCATCGAATGAAGCATTTGAGTAGCTACTATAACCGCTTTCCGATTATGAATACATTTGTTAATTATATTTCTTTGAATTACAGGTATTTTTTCGGCTGCAATTTCTACAGCTAAATCGCCTCGTGCAATCATTACACCATAAACATGAGGTAATATTTCATCAAGATTGTCAACTCCTTCTTGGTTTTCAATTTTCGCAATGATTTTTGCTTCGCAATGATTTTTATCTAATTCCTTCTGTAATTCAAAAATATCTTCTTTATTTCGTACAAAGGAGTGAGCAATAAATTCAATATCGTTATATGCGGCAAATTCAATATATTCTTTGTCCTTTTTATTTAAAGCTGGAAGATGCAAATTTATACCCGGAACATTAATACTTTTCCTCGATTTTATTTCTCCATCGTTTAATGCTTTACATATAAGATAATTTTTGCCTTTTTCTATTACTAATAGCTCAAGTTGTCCATCATCAATTAAAATTTTGTTGCCAATATTCAAATACGCACAAAAATCGTTATAATTTACAAATACACAGCCTTTTTCTGGAGTTCCAACACTGTTACCTTCAATACGAATAGTATCGCCTGCTTTCAGATAAATGTCTTTCATATCCTTAGTAGTTCTAACCTCAGGTCCTTTGGTATCAATAATTATTGGTATTTTATCCGAAACTTTTCTAATATTAAAAATTAAATTAGTTGCTGTTTCAATATCTTGATGAGCTGTGTTTACTCTTACAGCATCCATACCAGCTTGATGTAGAGATGATAGAAATTCAATATCGCATTTTTTACCCGATATTGTAGCTATTATTTTTGTTAGTTTGTCCATTTTTGAAATTTTAATCTTAACATTTGAAAAACAAATATTAAACAATAATATCACAAATCTTCTTCATTTCCAAAGCTTGTGGTTTCCCTAAGTATAAAACATTGTATATTGCATCAACAATAGGAATATCTACTTTTAGTTGTTTGTTTATATTAATAATACTCTGTGTTGCATAATAACCTTCGGCAATCATTTTCATTTCGAGCTGGGCTGTAGCTACAGAGTATCCTTGACCTATCATATTTCCAAAAGTTCTATTTCGGCTGAATTGTGAATAAGCGGTAACCAATAAATCGCCTAAGTAAACTGAGTCGTAAAGTGTTCTGTCTATAGGATGTACTGCTGTGATAAACCTTTTCATCTCTTTTGTGCAATTGGCTATAAATGCAGCCATAAAATTATCGCCATAACCTAACCCTTTAAAAATACCGCAACCTAAAGCATAAATATTTTTTAATACTGCTGCATATTCTGTTCCATAAATATCATCAGAAGTGTTAGTTTGAACATATTCGCACGTAAATATTTTTGCTATAACCTCTGCTAAATCCTTATTTTGCGATGCACTTGTAAGATATGTAAGTTTTTCGAGAGCAATTTCCTCTGCATGTGATGGACCAGCAATAATTCCTATGTTTTCAATTGGTATTTGATAAGTATCTATAAGATAATCAGCTACAATTTTCATCTGTTCAGGAACAATACCTTTTACTGCTGAAATAATTTTTTTATCTTTAAAACTACTACTATTTAATCCAAAAAAAGATTTTTCGATAAATGCAGCTGGTACAACTAAAATAATATAATCGGACTTGGAAATTACCTTTTTTATATCAGAATATATCTTAAGTTTTCGAGGTTCGATATGCACTGAGCTTAGATAACTTAGGTTATGTCCAGTTTGTTGAAGATGTTCAGCTATATCGGGTTCTCTAATCCACCAATTAATTGGATAGGTATTGTTAGCTAAAATTTTTACAATTGCTGTTGCCCAACTACCACTTCCTAAAACTCCAATTTTTAACTCATTACGACCCATATCCCATTTTTTTGCAAAGGTATGTAAAATACACAAAAGAGGACAGAATAATTCTGCCCTTTTTGTTAAAAAATAATATTTTATAAGCAATTAAGCCATCTATTCGTTATAAGTGAATATGAAAGTAAGTCATTTTCTGTATTATTAATCTCTGTGTTTATTTTTCACTACAAAGTCTCAAATACGTATAGTTGTAAATAACAAATTGCACATTATCACATTATCGCATTAGCATATTAGCACATTCCTTAACACTTCTAACTTCGTACTTCCTAAAAGCTCTTGCTATTTATTTTTCAACCCTACAACATCCATTCCTTGCTCAAAAACAATATCACGAGGAATATTTGAGTTTGCAATTTTATTTAAATCAGCTTTTAATTCATTAGTTTGAATACCATTGTCTGTAATATATTTGTTTGCAGCAGCTTTATCGCCTTCTCCTTGAATACGAAGAATGTTTGCAATTAATTCTTCCATTGCTGAGGTCATTTTATCAAAGTTGATAGTGTAAAAACCTTTATCATCTCGGGTAATAGCTCCTTTGCTCATTAAATAGTTATAGCGAGCTAAATTTGCTTTTCCATGAGCACTTGCTGCTCCAAAACGAATTGAACGGAAAATTCCGGCAACAAAAGTTACGTAGTTATCCATTACTTCACCTTCAGTTAACTCACCCATTTCGTGTAGTTTTTTTGCTAAAAATAATCCTGTAATGTCAGCTTTTTCTTCTTCAAGTGCCGAATAATCTTCTTTTAGAGCTTCGCGAATAGTTCCTTTTTTGTTAATAGTATTTTTAATACCCATTCCGTGAGCCACTTCGTGAAACATAGTGTTTTGAAAAAATGATTCAAATTTTATGTGTTTGCGTTGATTTTCAATAATAAGTATATTTGAAATAGGTATTACCATATTATCAAATTTTGCTTTCATCGAGTTTTTAAGTTGAAGTTTACGAGAACCTTTTTTCAATTGAACTTTTTCATCGTTTGGAAGATTTATTGCAATGGTTTTGCTTCCGGCATTACAATCTCCTTGATAATAAATTGCTTCGTAAACACCCATATCTGAACCTAAGGCAGGAATTTCTTTTTTATACTTTTCATCGCAAGGCAATGATTTTTGTAATATTGGAAGCAATTTTGAGAATTTATCTAATTTTGCACTCCAATCCATATCTTTAATTAATATAAAAGACTCAAAAGCTGTTTTTGTTCCAAATAGAGCATCTTCATAATTTTCGGTTGGTCCTATAATAAAATCAATTTTTGAATTTCTCATATCCATCCAAGCCATATCTCTATCATAGTAATTACTATTCATAAGTGCTTTTGATGTAAGTTCTAAATATTTTTTCAAACCGGCATCTTCTGCCAATGTAGCAGCTTTAGCAACTAAATCGGCGGCTTTTTGTAGTTTTTCTTTATATTCTTCGTGGTACCAAACTACTTTAAGCGATTTATCAGCATTACGTCTGATTACAGTATATTGGCTTGTTTTGTTAGGGTCTTGAATTTTTTCGAACTCTTCTTTTGTCATATCTACAGGATAGAAATTTGCTCCTTTAGGTTTTTCCCCAATACCTGTGATAAAAGATTTGTTATCATCTAATCGATCCCAAGGACCATAATTAATCATAAAGAATTTTTTTGCATTTTCATCTTTAATTGTGCTCAGAATTGCTTTATTATCACCATAAGATTGAAGCCAATAAAGCTCATTCATAATTTCGGCTGCTTCAAATAGGTATGGAAGCATCTCTTTCTCTTTTTCCGATAATATGCTAAGGTCGGCAGTTAGTTTTACTGTTGCAAATTCGTTTACTTTTTTAATCATTTCATTTTTT
>CAZRCF010000193.1:0-5892 GCA_964598505.1 uncultured Lentimicrobiaceae bacterium
TAACTTGACAGGTCAGTGCTTCGAAATCGGCAACAAAAACATACCGCCAATCCGTCAGACTTTCTAAAAACCCCATTTTCAATAGATTTATTAACAATTTGATTGTTAATAAAATAGCTGTTTTTAATTTGTTTAATTTGTTGATTATCATTATATTTGCTTTATAATTAAACACGGTTTTATAAATTATCGCAATAAACTTTGAAACTTTCGTAAAAAGGGTTTAAATTTGAACAAAATTTTGCAATACAAGGAGTTTTTTTAGATGCACTGCTGTTTTGTGTGATGCTTGTAGGAAATTGGAACATTAGACTAACTACAAACAATAAAACGTAAACAATGAAATACAAAAAAAAGACAACATTGACATTTATTGCAACAGTTTTCACTTTTGTTTCTTACGGATGCGAAAACAGTCAATCATGAATAAGATAAATCATTTTTGTATCGTTTTGTTTTTATCATTCCTCTGTGTTTTAGGATATGAATTAAAAGCTCAACTCAGTTATAAAGTTCTGTTCCTTGGAAACAGTTACACTGGCGTTAATAATTTACCGCAAATTGTGCATGACGTTGCCTTGTCAGCCGGAGATACTTTAATTTTTGATAGTTATACACCCGGAGGATATCAATTAATAGACCATAGTCTCGATGTAATTAGTCAAAATAAAATAATTACTGGTGGTTGGGATTATGTAGTTATTCAGGGACAAAGTCAGGAACCTATTACCTTAAGCAATCAATTTAACTTTGGTGGCTCAGCTTTATATAACCTGATAAAACAACACAATACATGTGCAGTAACAATGCCCTATATGACCTGGGGAAGAAAAAACGGAGATGCATCAAATTGTGTTGCCTTTCCTGTAATGTGCACATATCTTGGTATGGACACTACCTTAAGGAATCGTTACTTAAAGCTCACGGATTTTATTAATGGAGAAGTATCTCCTGTTTCAGTTGTGTGGAATTACTTGCGACAAAATTATCCAGATATTGAATTGTATCAGGCAGACGAAAGTCACCCATCATTAGAAGGTTCTTATGCAGCTGCATGTTGCTTTTATACAAGCATCTTTAAAAAAGATCCTACATTTATTACTTTAAATTTCGGATTAAATGCAACCGATGCTTCAAATATAAGAAATGCAGTCAAAACAAAAGTGTTCGACTGTTTGCAATTATGGGATTTTAAGAGAATGCCTATATCTGACATTCGATACGAAATAGGTCCCGGTATTAATGAA
The DNA here is from genome assembly GCA_964598505.1 of uncultured Lentimicrobiaceae bacterium. Classification (GTDB taxonomy): domain Bacteria; phylum Bacteroidota; class Bacteroidia; order Bacteroidales; family WCHB1-69; genus CAZRCF01. Next base: position 1,248 of record CAZRCF010000193.1, read on the forward strand.
GTCCTCCTTAATTCTATAAACTGGGGTGTAAAACAAAAATGTTTATGGGATTTTGGAGATGGAGATACTTCTTCCGCACCATACGCACCACATTCCTATTTAACAGATGGAACATATACAGTTTCATTAACCACTACAACTTGCGATTTGCAAGGGCTGCATACCAGCTTTTTGGATACTGTTATTCAATTCTGCAGCCATACACCAACCATTTATACATCGCATCCATGGCTATGCAATTATGATACGCTTTGGACACAAACAGCAGATTACTATCAATGGTTTGCTTATGGAGTTCCTTTACCTGAAACCAATCAATTCTTAGCGAATTATTATCAATATAATATTTCGGGATTTTCGGTTATATCTACAGTTAATGGGTGTTCTGAATTATCCAAAACTAATACAGAGACTCCTCAATGGTCTGGTTATTACTTTGACGCAACAGGATTAGGAAATCCTTGTTTAGGAGATACGGTGCCATTTGTTGTATTACATATAAACGGTTTTCTATCGGGTTTTGAAAATATACTATGGTATAAAAATGATACACTCTTGCCATTGATGACAAATAAAGACACCTTATTTATAACCGCAGAAGGCACTTATAAGTGTAAGGTAATCAATCCAAATTCTAACTGCCCTTTGGATACTACTGTTGAAGTAATTGCATTTAATTGTGGAACAGTTGGTATTCCGGATAGGGTACAAAATTTATTTTGGAATATTTTCCCAAATCCTTCAAAGGAAACTATTACAATTAAATTTAAGACGGATTTTGTAAGTGAACAAATTCAAATTTATAATGTATTGGGACGTATCTCAAAAGAGATAGAAGCCCGAATAAAAACGGAAATCAATATTGCCGATTTACCCAATGGGCTTTACTTTATTCGACTGAAAAACAATAGTCAATCGGTTTTGAAATTTATAAAACAATAGAAAAGAACTTATGACATGTTGAACGAGCTGAAGCACGAACGCACAACGTCAGATTGTCTAAAAACGCTATTTTAAACAAATTTATTAACATTTTGATTATCATTATATTTGCTTTATAATTAAATACGGTTTTTTTATCAAAAATAATTGCAATAAATTTTGAAACTTACTTAAAAGGGGTTAAATTTGAAAAAAATTTTGCAATACAAGGCGGTTTATTGACTGATTGAAGTTACAAAGTGTTTTTAAAATAGCAATCAACTTACGAAGATGAATGATATTATTTACAAAATAAGGAATCAACTTGAAGAAAGCATTGACGCCAATACAAAAGAAAAAAGCCAAACATTCTTTAAAGAAAAGATTGAATTTTATGGAGTAAAAGTCCCTGTTGTTAACAAAATCAGTAAAGATAGTTTTAAGGAAATAGAAGCATTTGATAAAGCAGAGGTTTATAGACTAATTGAAATCCTTTGGCAATCTGGAATGATTGAAGAATCATTTATTGCTTGCAATTGGACTTATTCGCTTCGAAAAATATTTCAACCAAACGATTTTCAAACATTCAAAAATTGGATTGATTTATACATAAATAATTGGGCTTCATGTGATACTTTTTGTAATCATTCGGTAGGTGAATTTATTCAAATGTACCCCGACTTCTTAATGGAACTAAAAAAGTTTACAAAATCAAAAAATAGATGGATGCGAAGAGCTTCGGCTGTTTCGTTAATTATTCCTGCAAGAAAAGGTTTGTTTTTAGACACAATTTTTGAAATTGCAGATAATCTATTGCTTGACAAAGACGATTTGGTTCAAAAAGGCTATGGATGGTTGCTGAAAGCCGCAAGTGAATCACATCAACAAGAGGTGTTTGATTTTGTAATGAAAAACAAATCAATTATGCCTCGGACTTCTTTACGGTATGCAATAGAGAAAATGCCAAAAAATCTTAAAAGTATTGCAATGGAAAAGTAACATAATTCAAAAACATGGACAATAATCAAAATATGCTTAACGAAAAACATATCGCTTTTTGCGGACTTTGTTGCTCAGATTGTCACGGTTATCAGCAGAAAATTCCCGATTTGGCTCGGGATTTAAGAAAAGAAATACGAAATACAAAGTATAAAAAATTTGCAGATTTTATCGCTACCTATAAATTTGGACAAGCTTACAAAGATTATGATAAGTGTTACGAGGTTTTAGGAGCTATGGTAAAATTTCGATGCAAAGGTTGTAAAACAGGAGGTGGTCCTCCTTTTTGTAAAATGCGTCAATGTTGCCAAAAGAAAGGATATGAGGGTTGCTGGCAATGTAGTGATTTTGAAAAATGCTCGAAACTGGATTTTTTATTACCCGTACATAATGATGCTCATATTAAAAATCTTACATTACTGAAAAAGAAAGGCGAACAGGAATTTTTAAAAAATAAAAGAAATTGGTGAAATTATAAAGCAATTTATCTGTAGAATGAAATTAACATAAAAAATAATTGATATGGAAGATATCAAAATTATTAACCTTACACCCGAAAATATTACAAATTATGGTGTTTGCGGTTATAAAGATGCAAATAAGCATGTAGAATTGAGAAAAAAAATAGAATGGGTTAGCGAATACTATCCAAAAGGATTGAAGATTAAAGCACTCATTTCTGAAGAAGGTGGTTATCAGGGAATGATTGAGTATATTCCTGGAAAATTTGCACATCGTCCTGTTAATGCCGACGGATATATGTTTATTCATTGCATTTTTGTGGGATTTAAAAAAGAATTTAAAGGGAAAGGGTATGCTTCATTACTAATTGATGAGTGCATTAAAGATGCAAAGAAAAACAAAATGAATGGCGTTGCTGTTGTTACCAGAAAAGGTTCTTTTATGGCAGATAATTATATCTTTTTAAAAAATGGATTTCAAATTGTTGAAAATGCAAAACCAGATTTTGAACTATTAGTTTTAAAATTTGATATGAATGCGAAAAATCCCAGTTTTAAAAATAACTTGAATGAAAAATTAAAGGAAAACGATAATGGGCTAACTATTATGCGTTCCGCACAATGTCCATATACAGAGAAAAATGTTAATGCAATTATCGATTCTGCAAATAAAATGAATTTAAAAGCAAGAATAGTTGATTTAATGGATTCTAATTCAGTTCAAAGTAATCCTTGTGCATTTGGTACATTCAGCATTATTTTTAATGGAAAGATTATTAGCCATCATCCCATTAGCAATACTCGATTTGAGAATATAATGTCAAAAATTATAAAATAAAATGACAAAAAACTGTTATAACTGCGGAAAAGCAACAGCGAAGGAATTGTATAATTACCCTATTTGTGATTCCTGCAAATCCAAATTAAAATTGCTTACTGAAGTAACTATTAAAAAGCATTATTTTAAAAATCCAGAAGAGTTTTCAAAAGAAATTCAAAGAAGATTAGATTTTATTGAAAAAGATTATATTAATAAGAAAATCAAGTTGCTTAATGTAAAAGAGCAAACGAAGAGTTTTTAAATTTTCAGATATGAAACGAGATTTAATAGCACCTTGCGGAATGAATTGTGGAATTTGCATTGGTTACCTACGAGAAAAAAGACCCTGTGGTGGATGCTTTAAAACAAATGATGATAATAAGCCAAATGTTTGTCGAAGTTGTAAAATTGTTAACTGTGAGTTTTTAGCTGAAACTGGCTCAGGATTTTGTTATGACTGTAAAAAATATCCATGTGCCAGATTAAAAAATCTTGATAAAAGATACCGAACTAAATACGGAATGAGCATGATAGAAAACTTAGGAAACATCAAGAAGTTTGGTATTGAAAAGTTTGTTGAATCAGAGCAAAATAGATGGAAATGCTCTGATTGTGGCGAATTATTATGTGTACATCGATTTTCTTGTCTAAAATGTGGATCAAAAAGAAATTGAAAAGTAATTTTTTTGGATTAATGAAAAATATAAGTATGAAGGCAAAAATTACATTTTATATTGGGGTAATTGTTGTATTATTGAACATTGTTCAGATGATTTTATCTTATGAACCTATACGCTTTATTGGTATTGCAGTTGGTTTGTTTTTTGTTTTTTGGGGGTTGAAAGTCGGATGGACACAAAACCGAAATTTATCAGTAATTATAGGTCATGTTGCAATTACTATTGGTAGTATCGTTACAGCTTATGCTATTTATCAAATACCGTTTTTGAAAGCTGCTCCATCTTATGTTGAAGTACTTGATTTGCCTTTGTTTTGGGGAGTTTTTACAATTTGGGGTGGCAACTGTATGATAACTCACGGATATTGCTCTTGTGCTATTAAAATGCATGAATTTAATAACAATAAAAAGCAAGCTAATAATAATGAAAATTAAAAAAGGAGGTTTTATGAAAACAAAAAGATTATTTATCAGCACTTTATTGGGAGTAGTATTTGGTTTTGTCTGTTTTGGTTTTGCCTCAAGCGGACAGAATGAAATATCCCCATTATTAGCCTTAAATATAATCTTGGGCAGAACACTAATAGGAGTAGCGATTGGAATAAGTCGTTTTACATTAAAGCATTGGTCGCTACATGGAATAATAATGGGCTTGGTATTTAGCATACCTGCTGGATTTGGAGCCATGTTAGGACCCGAAAATCCTGAATTTCCACATACTATTTTGATGTTATCGACAATTGTAATGGGAATGATTTATGGTTT
>CAZRCF010000194.1:0-3259 GCA_964598505.1 uncultured Lentimicrobiaceae bacterium
AGCTAAATCTTCATCAATTAAAACTCTACCACAATATTCGCAAACAATAATTTTTTTATGCATTTTAATATCTAAATGTCGTTGAGGTGGGATTTTGTTAAAACAGCCGCCACAAGCATTTCGTTCAACTTTAACAACTGCCAAACCATTACGAGATGATTTTCTAATACGTTTATAAGCTATTAATAATCTTGATTCGATATGCTCTTGTTGCTCTTTCGATTTATGCTCTAAATCTTGTTCATCTTTTTCTGTTTCAGCAATTATATCATCTAACTCAGCACGTTTTATTTCAAGTTCATTTTTTACATCAGTATATGATGTATTTGCTAAATCTAACTCTTCTTTTTTAACAATTAAATCGCTTGTGCACTCTTTAATTCTTTTTTCAAAAAGCTGTATTTCAAGCTGTTTAAACTCTATTTCTTTTGATAATGCTTCGTATTCTCTGTTATTGCGAACATTATTTTGTTGATCTTCGTATTTTTTTATTAATGCTTTAGCATCTTTAATACCAAGATTTTTTTCTTGAATATTTTTTTCAAGTTCGTTATTTTCTTCTGTAAATTTAGCAATTCTTGTTTCTAAACCGGCACAATTGTCTTCTAAATCTTGAACTTCTAAAGGTAGCTCACCTCTAACAACACGAATATTGTCAATTTGTGAATCAATCTGTTGTAATTTATAAAGTGTTACAAGTTTGTATTCAACACTTTGTTCATCGGTTGAATAAGTACCGGCAGATGTAATGTTTTCGTTGAATTCCTTTTCGGTTTTTTCAATAACTAATTCCGGTTCTAAATTCTTTTTTAATGATTTTGCCATAATATTTATATCTTTTTGCATTTACTCTACACGAAATATTGAATCGGATTTGTATCAATTTCCGATTTCAAGACTGCAAAGTTAGGAAATTTTTTTGTTAATATTTCAAAGATAATATCTTTACATAAAAATTCGCTTTCGAAATGACCAATATCTGCAATAATTAATCTATTTTCATGAAGAAAAAAGTCGTGATATTTTATATCGCCTGTTATAAAAATATCTGCTTTTTTTGTTAATGCCGATTTAATAAGAAAACTTCCACTACCACCACAGTATGCAATTTTGCTTATTTTTTGCTTACATAGTTTTGAATGACGAATTACTTTAATGCCAAGTATATTTTTCAAATTATTTAAAAATAGATTTATTTCTATTGGTTCATTAAGTGTGCCAATTATTCCTGCTCCTTGATTGGGATTTTGGTTTTTTAAAGGAATAACATCATAAGCCACTTCTTCATAAGGATGAACGGATTTCATTTTTGAAACAACATGCTGTATTTTACAAACCGGAACAATTACCTCAATTTTTATCTCATTTTCGAAGTGAATTATGTTTTTTTCACCAACGAAAGGATTAGCATCATTTAAGGCTCTAAATGTGCCTTCACCAGAAGTATTATAGCTACAATTATCGTAATTACCAATTGCACCGGCTCCTTCACTAAACATTGCTTCGCGAACTTGTGCTACATTTTCAACAGGGCAAAATGTAACCAATTTGCATAATGAATCTGATGTTGGTTGAAGTATTGAAATATTTTTCAATTCCAATTTTTTGGCAATAAAGCCATTAATACCATCAATTGAATTATCTAAATTTGTATGAAGTGCAATTATTGATATTTTATTTTGAATTGCTAAAATTATTGCTCTATCATTGCTATTGTTTGAAGATAATTTTTTAATTCCACTAAAGATTATTGGGTGATGCGATATTATAAGATTACATTTTTTTTCAATTGCTTCTTGAACAACTTCTTCAATAATATCCAATGTTATTAATGCACCTGAGATTTCTTGATCGTAAAGCCCAATAATTAATCCCGAATTATCGTAACTCTCTTGGTAGCTAAACGGGAAAACAGTATCGAAATAGTTTATAAAATCGGATAATTTCATTTCGTTATTCTTTAAAATTTCAATTATTTGTTGAATTTAGTATTTATATTTCTTATAAATTTTTAATAAGTCTAATATTTTGAACTTCATTATCATTAATTAAGCGTAATGAATATACTCCCGCATTATTAGATTTTATATCAATTATATTATTGCCTTTTTCAATAAATTGATTTAAAATTAGTCTTCCTGTTGCATCAAATATTTTCATATTGTATTTTTCATCAACTATGAGTTTGAAAATCCCTTTTGAAGGATTTGGATAAATTGAAATTTTATCATTTGATATAGTTTTTATACCATTATCAACATTAACAGTAACAAGCCAATTTTTAATATTTCCATTCTCAGCAGTAACAATATATTGAATAGGATTCGTAAAGTTTTGAGCAATTTCGCTCTCAGGAGATGCAACAGCTCCATTTGACAAAGTATAAGTAGGTGTTAATTCTGATACGATAGTTCCAAATGGCATATTAACTGTAATAATTGAATTATTATTATTGATAAATGATTCTCCAATTTGATTTGGAATATAAAATGTTTTAAAATATGCAGAGTCATTTAGCATATTTATTATATTAATTTTCCATAGTTTTTTATTTATTTCATTCTGCGCAATAACTGTGTCAATAAGAGTATTAATATAGTTATATGTACTACCTGAATTCATTGTGCCTATTGCATATTGTGAAAGTGTAATAGTTGTTGGAGTTAAAGAGTTCAATTCAGAACCATAAGGCATAGTAATTGTTATACTTGTATCTATTTGGTTTATTATAGTATTGCCAACTTGATTTGGGATAATAAACGAAGTAATATCTGAAGAATCACTTGCTATATTAATTGAAATATCATCAACATTAATACCTAATTGGTTATTCTGGCTAAATGCATGCCATCCAAAATTATATAAACCAGTTGTTTGTGGAGTATAATTAACGTTTATACTTTGATAAGAAGGTATATAAAAATCAATGTTTTTAAATAATGAATCTGTCATTGAATTTGCATTTGCTCCTTGTCCACATTTTACTTCTAATCTTTCAACATAGATACTATTACCACCTTTATAATTAAATGATAAAATATAAGTTTGTCCACCATTTAGTTGTAAATCAGGTGTAAAAAACCAATCATCAACATTTCCTGTGCCCGATATTGTAAAATTTATATACATTGAATTACCGCTTGATCCATTTATTAACGTTTTCCATTTTCTTGAATCATTATTATCATCAGTAACTTTTATACAATTTGGTATATTTGGATATGTAACGCCATCAAAATTTTCATAATATGGTATATTA
>CAZRCF010000194.1:3269-5553 GCA_964598505.1 uncultured Lentimicrobiaceae bacterium
TACACATAAAGTATTAAAAGATAAAATGTTTGACCAAATACTTGTATCACCATTACCACAATTTGATTGTATTTTAATTTGATATGTGCTACCTGGTAATAATTGAGATAAAACATATGAATTTAATGTTGTTGATGCATTTGTCCATAATGTATCGGAAGACAATTTATATTTAATATTATAATTATTTACTGAACTAATCCAATTAATATTTGCAGAATCAGTTGTAATATTTGTTATAGAATAATTTGTTGGTTCGTAGCAAGTAGGAGTTGCTTTAATATTAAAATCATCTAAAAAAGAATTATTACCACCTTTTGAAACAAATTTTAATCCAATAAATAATATATTTTGATTTGCAACCGATGTAGGAATAGTTATTTTTTTCTTGACCCATCCGTTAATAGAAGCATTATATCTTTTAATAGGATTGCTTATTGTTATCCAAGAAATACCATTAGTAGAATACTCAATATTTAATTCATCTGAATTGTTTGGATAACCTGAATCATGATGCCAAAAAAATTCAATATCAATACTATCAATACCAGAAGTTAAAAATGGCTGAGAAATTAATCTTGCAATTTGACCATTTGAGTATGAATTAAAACGAACCATCCCTGAACCTTCAATTGGATAAGTATCAGGGTTAGTTCCACTTGTTGGAAAAGATAATGAAGATGTCCCTTCTAATATTTTTATTGACCAACAAGATGGTATAGACAAATTATTAAATCCTTGATTTAATGGTAAAATTGATGCCTCACAAAAAGTATTAAATGATAAATAATTACTATAAACGCTAGTATCACTTAATCCACATATTGATTTTATTCTTATATCATAAAGCGAATTTGGTGTTAATGAAGGTATTATTATCATAGAAGTGTCAGAGAATAAAGTTGTCCACAAAGATTCATTTGCTAATTTGTATTGAATAATAAAACTTAAAGCATTACTAGTCCATGATATTAATGCTGAATTTGAAGTAGGAATTGCATTAAGATTATAAGGTTCAATACACGACGGTAATTGTTCAATAATAAAATCGTCAATATATATGTTTCTATATGTACCTCCATTGCCGTGCTTTATTGCTAAATATTTATTGGCGCCAGAGTATTGATTTAAATAAAATGAATATTCATGATACCATTGAGCACTAAAAACAATAGAATCTATAACAGTAAAGGAATTAGCGTTTGTTGGATTAGTCATTGAACCAATGCCTTCGGCATTAAATTTTAATTTTAGTGTGTTTAATGATGGATTGATTTCAGGAGAAACAAGTAATAAGTCAGCATTTAAATCATTTGAATTGCTAAAATTAATACAATTTGGAGAAGAATGCGAATGAAGATTATTTGACTTTATATCAGGGAATGATGAAGTAGAATTAATAACCTTAGTCCAACAAAGAGGCAAATTCGGTATAGTAGCCATATCAAAATTTTGATTATAGGGTGTTGAAACAGCACCGCAATTAGAAGTAAAGATTAAAGTATTAGACCAAGAGCTAGTGTCTCCATTTCCACAATCAGATTGTACTTTTACTTGATATGAAAATCCAGGAATAATAGAATTAATAATTACAGAATTTGAATTTGAATTAATACTATTCCAAACAATATCAGATATTAACTTATACTTTATATTAAAATTTGAAGCATTACTTACCCACGATAAAAGACAAGATGTTGCTGATGGATTTACAACTAAACTTTCAGGGGCTAAACAAGTAGGTAATGTTTCAAATGTTTTTACATCAGACCATACACTTGTATCACCACTACCACAATTAGATTGTACTTTTACTTGATATATTGTATTTTGTATTAACTGGTATATGGTAAATTGTGGAGAAGTTGATGTTAAGTTTGTCCAAACACTATTTGTAGCAACTTTATATTGAATATTAAAACTTGATGCATTACTTGTACAAGATATTGATGCATTTGTTGCAGCTGAATTAATTATAATATCTAAAGGTTCAATGCAAGTTGGTAATTGTTCAATAATTATATCATCAATATATATAGATCTATTAGTGCCTTCACCACCATGTTTAAAAGCTAAATATTTATCGGTGCCTGAATATTGATTTAAATAAAATACAAATTCATTATAATTATTTGAACTAAAAACAATAGTGTCGAAAACCGAAAATGTATTAGCATTTGAAGGATTTGTAAAGGTGCCAAAATATAACTTATAACCAATATTGGCTTTTGCTTTAAATTTCACTTTTAAATTATTTAAAGCAGGATTTATTTCAGGTGAAATT
>CAZRCF010000194.1:5563-5889 GCA_964598505.1 uncultured Lentimicrobiaceae bacterium
AAGTTTTGAGTTGTAATAGTGTCAAAATTTTCAGAATAAGGAGTGTTGATTTTACTGCAAAGCGTTGTAAAATTAATAGTATTTGACCAATTACTTGTGTCAATAATACTACAATAAGCTTGTATTTTTAATTGATATGCACTTATAGGTAATAATTGACTTATAATAAAAGTAGATGAAGTAGTGTTGGTGGCAGTCCATACTGAATCATTCAATAATTTATATCTTACTACAAAATTAGAAGCATTACTTGTCCAAGAAATTGATGCCGAAGTGTCAATAGAGTTAATTAAAATATTATACGGTTCAACACAAGATGATAAATT
>CAZRCF010000195.1:0-5874 GCA_964598505.1 uncultured Lentimicrobiaceae bacterium
AAAATTAGGATTTTTAACTCCAAATGAATTTTTATCAATAAATTTGCATAAACAATAAATTGCATTTATTACTTGAATTCAGCTAATTTTTTCTGTCTAAAAAATATTAAATAATTTTATTATTAGACAATATAAATATGCTAAAAGTTGCTTAATATATTTAATTGATTATTCTTTCACTAAGCGGATTGTTTGAACTTCTTTTTCGTTAATTATACGCAAGAAATAAATACCTACTTTATTTGCAGTTAAATTTATTTCATTAATACCTTTCTCCACCTCACAATAAAAAACTAATTTACCTATTGCATCAAAAATTGTTACTGAGTAATTTTTATCAACATTTAATGTAAAGTTTCCACTTGTAGGATTTGGATATAATGAAATGTTTTCTTTTGTATTTGTTTCTATTGCATCATCTGTATTAACTTTTATTTTCCATATTTTAGTAGATAAATTTGAAGAAGTTACTGTGTAAAAAACTGGATTTGTAAAATCGCGAGCCATTGTTGCAATTGGATTTATAGTTGCACCACATGGCAATTCAATTGATGGTAATAAAGCTGTTACATTTGTTCCGTAAGGTAAATATAAAAACACTGTTCCAGTATCTGTTGTTGAAACAATTGTTCCAGCTACATTTATCAATGCAAAACTTTTAATATTAACTGAATCATTTGGAGCAACAATTGCTGTTACAGTATATACATTTGTAGTTGTGCCATTAGCAGCAGTAACTGTGATTTGTACTGGATTAGTAAAATTCAAAGCCCCTGTTGGTAAATAATTTGCTCCATAAGAGGTAGTAATTGAAGGTGTAATATTAGCTAAATCAGTTCCACACGAAACATTAAAAGTTATTGTTGCAGGATCATTAATTATTGTAGGTACACCAACCATATTTGGAGTGCTAAAACTAATAATATCAGCATCAGTACCCAAAGAGTTTACAACTTTAATTTTCCAGTATTTTTTAGTTATACCATCTTGTGCTGTAACAGTATCAATAAGTAAATTGCCAAAGTTATATGAATTTCCACTTATCATTGAACCCGATGCTCCATAAGAAATATTTATTGTTGGAACAAGTGCATTTAATGGAGTGTTGTATGGCATTGTAATAATTACTGTATCTCCTGCTGTGTATATTGTAGTACCTTCTTGATTTGGAATTGAAAAATTAGTAATTTCAGCATCGGTGCTTGGTAGTTCTATTATTGCAGTTGCATTCCAAATTTTTGTTGAAATTTGATTAGCAGCTGTAACAGTGTATTGAACAGGAGAAGTAAAGTTTTGATTTGTTCCACTTGCCGGAATAGCAGTTGCGCCGTTTGATAGTGTATATATTGGGCTTAATGAACTAATATTACTTCCATAAGGCATAGTAAATGTTACCGTTGCAGCTGTAGTATCAATTTGAGAGTTTCCAACTTGATTGTTTACAATAAATGAACTAATATTTGCTTTATCGCTTAACCCTTGAGCTGTAATTGAAATATCATCAATATAAATGTTTAATTGGTCTTCTTGACTAAAAGCATGCCATCCAATATTAAAAACACCTGAATTTGTAGGAGTAAACAATACTGTAACATTTTGGAAATCTTCTTCAATAAAATCAACACGTTTAAATAGTGTATCAGTCATAGCCATAGCATTTGCACTTGTGCCATATTTTACCTCTAACCTTTCTACATAAGGAGTAAAATCGCCTCCTTTATATTTGAATTCAAGTTGATACGATTGCTCGCCGATTAAATTTAACGAAGGTGAAAAAAACCAATCATTCAAAGGTCCATCGCCAGAAGCAGTATATCCAATTTTAATTGCATTACCTGAAACACCAACAAATTCAGTTACCCAATTTGGTTCAATTGAATTATTATCTGTTATTGTTAAGCAATTAGGAATAATAGGTGCAGTAACCAAGTCAAAGTTTTGATAATATGGTATATCTAAAGTCATACATAAAGTGTTAAATGTATAAATTTCTGTCCAATAACTTGAATCTGTTGCACTGCAAATAGCCTGTAATTGAAATTCATAAATAGATGAATGTGTTAACCCAAATAACGATAATAATGTGTCGGAAATTGCCAAATATTGCCAATTTGTATCGCCACCAATTATTCTATAACGAATTAAAAAATTACTTGCAGAACTATTCCAAGCAATCATTGCAGAAGAAGTTGTAATATTTGAAATTACAATGTCCGATGGTTCAATACAAGTAGGAGTTAAATCAACACCAATATCATCAATTGTTAAATACATAGGATTATCATTACTGGTAACATTAATACCCATTGAATAATTACCTGAAACTGTTGGGGTAAATGATATTTTATACTTTTGATATGTAGTATTTATAACATCTGTGATAATAATACCTGTATCTAAAGTCATAGTTAAAGAGTCTTGAGCAGTTCCAATCATTGCTTTTAAATTAAAACCTGTTAATCCATCAGCTATGTAATAGAATGAAAAATCGTAACTTGTTCCTGCATTTAATGACATCAAAGGAGTGAAAATCCATTCATTTGAAGCCCATGCAACAGATAAAAACTTACTTCCGGTACGCGCATTTTGGTTGTAATCAAACTGGGAAGAAGTATAAGTATAAACTTTTGTTCCCAGATTTGTTGCTGTCATACAATTTGGCATTTCATCGTTTAATATTATGTTTTCAAAGCTTTCAAACCAAGGGAATAAATTATTTGGCAAACATGGTGTTGTAAACGAATTAATATTTGTAAAAGCACTGGAATCACTGCCACATATTGCTCTAATTCTATACTGATATGTACTTGATGAAATTAAGGCAGGTATAATGATTGTTGAAGTTGTAGTAGTATTTGAATTCCAAGTATTTTCAGTTGATAATTGATACTCAAAAATATAATTTGTAGTATTACCATCGCATGAAATATATACTGTATCGCTAGATATAGTTGTATTTAATGAAGATGGCTCAATACAAGTAGGAATTGGTTCTATAAGTATATCATCAATATAAATATTTCTATACTGACCACCATTTCCATGTTTTATTGCTATATACTTATCAGAGCCGGCATATTGATTTAAGTTAAAAAAATAATTTGTATAAGCACCTGATGCAGGTATTGCAAAAGAATCTAATTTTGTGAACGTAGAAGCATCGGTAGGATTTGTAATTGTTCCAACAAACAAATTATAAACATTTAATGCAGAACCTTTAGTGTTAAAACTAACTCTCAGGGTATTTAAATCGGGCGAAATTTCGGGCGAAACAAAAATTAAAGTAGCAGCATTATCAAAAGAATTTTCCATTACAAGACAGTTCATATCAGTATTAGCATTATAATCAGCAATTGAAATACCTGCATAACTCGTGGTATTAATAATTTTGTTCCAACAAACTGGAATACTGTTATTTGTAATTGCGTCAAAATTTTCGATAATCGGAATATTAAAAGGAGTACAAGAAGTTGAAAAATAAAGACTATCAATATTCCAAGCGCTTAATCCATTTGTACCACAATTTGCTTGTACCATAACAACATATTGAGTTGAAGGCTGTAAGCCATTTAGTATAACCGATGAATTAGTTGAAGTATTTGAAATCCAATTATTTGTATTTATTTCTTTATAAATAATACTATAACCATTAGTAGCATTTAATGGGTCGGCAGACCAATTTATAGTTGCTGTATTTTCTGTAATTGCGGAAGTAAATAAAGCACTAGGTTCAATACAATTAGGAATTGTTTCGATAACAATATCGTCGATAGTTATTGAGTTATAATCTGAACAACGACCATGTTTAAAAGCAATATATTTTCCAGTGCCAGTATATGTATTTAAAAGAATACTGTAATTTTCGACACTATTTGTTAAAGCAATACTTTGAACTTCTACAAAAGTACTTGTGTCGTTAGGGTCGTTTAATACTCCAACTTTTAATAAGCTACCATTATTACTCCCTAATGCACTAAAATTCACACGAGTTGTATTTACATCCGGTATTATATTCGGAGAAATTAGCATTATTGTTGCAGATAAATCAGAACCATTGTATAAATTCACACTATTTGGCGATGACATTGAAGCGTTTTCAATAGTATAAACTCCAGCTTCAGAACCCGTTACAATACTTCTCCAACAAATAGGTATTTCGGGAGTAATAATTCCTACATCAAAATTTTGGTTAATTGGAACATCCATTGCATCACATAATGTAGTAAAACCCGAAATAAAACTATAAGTAGATGTATCAGTAATACCACAAACTGCTTGTACTTGAAACTCATAATTTGAACCTGGTACTAATCCGGAAAGCACTAATGGCGAAGATGTTACAGCATCAGTTATCCAAACAGAAGAACCCACTAATCTATATCTAACATTAAAATTACTTGCTGAACTTACCCATGTGATATTTGCACTATTTTGCATGATACTATTTACTGCTAAGTTTGCAGGGATAATACACGTTGGAGGAATAAAAGTATAAGTTAATCCATTTGTTGGCAAAACTGTAGAACCAAATTGACATGAAGAATAATTTTCTGTTCCATTGGTAGAAGTTGCCCAATTGGTATTTGTTGTTCTATTACAAAATCTTTCGTTCGTTTGTCCTCTGAGACCAACCTGGCATGTAAATGGAAAAGTACCAGCAGATATTGTACCACCATAAATATATGTAATTGCATTTGTAGCAGTATTTAATCTTATTTGAAATGATATTCTATTTCCATAGTTATCCCAATTTTTAACGTCTTGGTATTGCACAATAAATTCATTTCCAATTGTTGCATAACTAATTTTAGGTGTTCCAGTTTCAGCATTATCAATATCTGCTCCAAAAGCTGAAATTATTCCTGTTCCTTCAATAGAAGAAATTGGTTCAACTCCTGCCGAATTTATTGAACCTAATACAAGGTATCCATCTACCGAAACCACTAATGAATTATATATTATTCCATCAAAATTAAATGCTGGTATTGAAATTGGATCAGAAATCTCTGAATCAAAAAATCCACTCCACAAAACTGTTTCTCCGGTAATTGGCGTGTAAACTCCCGATGAGCTTGTAAAAGTGTAATTATATACTTGAGCATGTAAATTATTAATAACTATTGTAAATAGTATTATTGACATTATTTTATAAATTACATTTTTCATAATTAAATATTTTTATATAATAAGCAAAATTACAAATTATTAAAGTCCAATGCAATAAATTGAAATTAATAAAGGGTTACCTTTTTAGGCAACCCTTTATTAAAAATTCAAATATTTTGATTATTCTTTTACTAAGCGAATTGTTTGAACTTCTTTATCATTAATTAAGCGTAAAAAATAAACGCCTGTTTTATTTGAAGTTAAATCAATTTGATTAGTTCCCATTTCAACATCGCGAGCAATAACTTCTCTGCCTGTTGCATCAAAAATAGTCATTGAGTATTTTTGATCAACATTTAATGTGAAATTGCCATTGGTTGGGTTTGGATATATTGAAATGTTTCCAATTTCATTGGTTGTAATGCCTTGTCCGTAATTAACATTAACTTTCCAGTCTTTTGTAGTTAAACCGCTACCCGAAGTAACAGTATATAATACTGAACCTGTAAAATCACGCGCAACACCACTTTCAGGTGAAATTGTTGCACCAGGTTTAATAATTATTGATGGAACCAATGCAGTAACATTTGTTCCTGCAGGCATTTTTACAACAATTCCACCAGGATTTGTATTTGATGTTATTATTTCAAAACCTAATTGATTTGGTATGCGGAAACCATAAATATTTGCATCTTCGCAAGGCTCGTATTCTTTGCTTGAGCTTTTACTTTTAAAACTTCTTGCTTTTAAAAATACACCCGAATCGTG
>CAZRCF010000196.1:0-5860 GCA_964598505.1 uncultured Lentimicrobiaceae bacterium
TTTTATAAAGCAATTCTCGATTCTGTTGCTTCCGAACATGGTGCTCGTATGACTGCAATGCACAAAGCAACCGATAATGCCGGAGAAATTATTAAAGCACTAAAACTTTCTTACAATAAAGCCCGACAAGCTGCTATTACAAACGAAATTTCGGAAATTGTTGCCGGTGCAAATGCTTTGGGGTAGGGTTATTAATAATTATTATAACTAACTGATATTTATTTGATTTACATATACTTAATATGATGCATATAGATAATATAATTAATAAGGCTCTAAAAAATGAGCCTTTAACTTTTTTAGAGGCAATTGATATCTATAAAAATGCTCAATTATCTGATTTAATGTTTGCTGCCAACGAAATACGCAAAAAATGGCATCCCGAAAATTATGTAACTTGGATAATTGATAGAAATGTAAATATTACAAATGTATGCACTTCCGGCTGTCTGTTTTGCAATTTTCATTGCTCGCAAAGCTCAGAAAAAGCATATATTACTAATATTGATGAGTATGTAAAAAAACTTGAAGAACTTTTTTCGCTTGGTGGCGATCAACTTTTATTACAAGGAGGAATGCATCCCGATTTAAAACTTAACGATTACGAAATACTTTTCAGAGAGTTAAAAAAACAATTTCCCAGATTAAAACTACACGCATTAGGACCACCCGAAATTGTTTATTTGTCGAAAGGGGAGGGGTGTAGTTACAATGAAACTCTTGTTAGATTAGTAAATACAGGGTTAGATAGTTTGCCAGGTGCCGGTGCCGAAATATTAGTTGATGAGGTTCGTAGTAAAATTTCAAAAAATAAATGTACGGTTGATGAATGGCTCGAAGCAATGCACCAAGCTCATAAACTCAATTTGGCAACATCGGCTACCATGATGTTTGGACATATAGAAACTCCCGAAAATAGAATTGAACATCTGATAAAAATAAGAGATTTACAAGCCAAAAAACCGGAAAATGTAAAAGGATTTCTATCATTTATACCATGGACATTTCAATCGGAAAACACTGCTTTAAAGCGAAAATACCCAAATATAAAACCAATATCTTCAACCGATTATATCAGATTAATTGCAATTTCACGAATTGTATTAAATAATATCCCTAATATACAAGCTTCGTGGCTCACTGTAGGAACCGAAACAGCACAAATTTGCCTTCATGCAGGAGCAAACGATATGGGTTCGATAATGATTGAAGAAAATGTGGTTTCGGCTGCAGGTGCAAATTTTAAAATTGATACCGAAACTATGAAGAAAAAAATTGAAGAAGCCGACTTTATTCCAAAGAAAAGAAATCAACAGTTTGAGATATTTGGCTAATTATAGAAAATAAAGATATCATTAACACTGAAATTAAAGCCATACATATACTAAGTAATAATTCAGTTACCTTTTAACAAATTTAATTGTTTTTGTAATAGCATCTGTTTTTAATTCAATAAAATAAATTCCGGAATTAAGGGAAGAAATATTTATTTTTGAATTATTATTTTCTAATTTTCCTGTTTTAATAGATTGTCCAACCATATTATAAATTGAAAAATCAAGTTTTTTGTTATCTATGCTTTCAATTAATAAATAATCGAAAGCAGGATTAGGGAAAACAGAAAAATTATAATTTTGAACATTTTTATTATTTATTGATAGATTACAATTAAATGCTGCTTCAAGAATTTCATCTCTGCCTTGTCTAAGACCATTTCGGGTTGGTGATACAATTGAATCAATTTTTACTCCATTGCGTTGCTGTTGATACCCATCAGCATAATACCATCCAAGAGATGTAAAACAAGTAGTTATCCCATTAGGTAAAGTTATATAGCTAATATTGCCATCAGCACCGGCAGTTTGCGTTCCTATTACTTTAGCATTAGGATTATAACTTAAATATTGACATGTATATTCAGCTTGACTTTGAGTTTCTTGGTTTACTAAAATATATATTTTGCCAGAGTATGAGTTTGTATTATTCCAATTACCCATATTTTCACTATCATCCTGGTAATAATACCATCCCGGCAAGTATAACATTTGCTGCATATTAGTAAGTGCAGGTTTAAAATATTTTGCACTGACAATTGGAGTTGGAAAAAAAAGCGAAGCTAAATCCCACAAAGTTCCATTTGGATAATTGCGAATATCGAAAATTATAGCATTTGCATATTCTAATGTTTCATACATACTATTTACTTCTGATGTTTGCAACTTCCCCATATCAATATAACCATAATCACAATTAGTAAAAAAATAAGATGTTGGATTTGAGTTGCTATTTTTCCAACTATACCAGTCACTTTGAGTTATATTTCTTGTTAATATTAAATCGTATGAATTATTTGCACTATCTAAAAATGTACAATTAATATTTGAATTTGATGAGCCTAACATAAAATTTCCATAAAGAATTCTGTATAAAGCTGCAGGTGTAGACGCTGGAATATAATTTGATAACGAATCTTCCAAATCGTGAATATTAATACCATTAATCTTAATAAGAATATCTCCAACTTTAACGCCAGTTATATTTTGCATTTTAGTTACTACGCAATTACTATCAATTCTGGTAAAATATATTTTTGGTAAATATCCTCCCCAAAAATTAGTTGATAAAAGACTACTGTTAGTAAATCCATGAGTATCATTGATTTTAGTTGCCAATTTCAGGAATGTTTTATGAAAACTAATATTTGTTGCGGCTTGCCTTGTTAAAGGTATAAATTGATATAATGTGCTATCCCATGATTGATCCATTATGTGTTTATATGGGAAAAAATAATTAATTACATTCCAATAATAAAACATTGTGGTTAACCGATCAGCTTCATCTGTGAAATTTAATGACATTGAAATAATGTCATTTCTAAAGTCAATATAGCTAATGTAATTTGGATCAGAATAATCATTTTTTTTCATAAAACATGTAGATGTATCAGGATAAATATATAAGGAAAAAGTATCCAAAAAATTTCTTACGTTTTGTGAAAATACAGTATCTGCAATCCATTCATTACTAAAATTAAGATTGGTATCAGGCAGTAAACCTGGGTTTGCCACATAAGAATTATTACCTACTTTATTAAACATATTTATCAAACTATTATTAAAATCAATATTATTTGATGAAAGCAAAACTTGCTTAATGGTAGTGTTTAATAATGTATCCCATTTAATTGAACATTTATTTTGATTAAAATATTTAAAATAACCCCACACCTTACATAATCTATATAAACGGCCATTTAAATCGTCAGGGATATTCAATAATGAAGATTTTAATTGTTTTGATGCTTTATTATTTATTTCAATATGTTTATTACATCGTGAACTTTTCTCAATATTATTAATATTGACTACATTGCTCTTGATAAAAAGATTATTTTCTATTTCAAAGGAACTTTTTTCTGTTTGCGAATATGTATTAACTATCATAAAGTTAATAAAAACAATAAAAATATAAATTTTTTTCATTTTCTAATTTTTTGTTAATTATGTAAAAGTATAAAAAAATATTTATAATAGAAACTTATTTTATTTATATAGATTCTAAAAAAACTTTAACCTTTTATACATCTTATTAAAATCTTATATTTTAAAAAGTTTGAGTTAGTTGAATTCAGAAATTAAAAATAGGCAATTTTCTAATCTTAATAATCAACTTTATCACTAAATCATTCTTCAACTTTTGCCTTAATTTTAATTTTCTCAACTTTTTGCAACGAATTTGAGTAAATAACTACTTCCGATTCGAAGTAGCCTTTTAATCCTAAACTATTTAATTCAATATTAATAAAAAACTTTTGATTATTTGAAATAATGTTATTGTTATTTGATAATAATACATTTGGTGAGATTGAATATATTGAGTCAATTACTAACTTCTCTTTGCCATAATTTGTAAACTGTAAACAAATAGTTTTACTACTCCCAAGTTTTAGTTTTCCAAAGTCAATTGATTTTGTAGCAATAGATAAATTGGCAGATGAATCATTATAAGTTTTAGTTTTTTCCGATTCGTACATAATAATTTGAATTCTTCGTTCAAGTGCTGCAGCTTTGCTATATATCGAATTTCGTTTATCATTAGGATTATCACTTACATTAGGATTAGATTCTGTTTTGCCAATAGGAGCATCAAATAGCTCAAGAGTTGCTCTGTTCTTTGAAGTTCCATTCAAATATTGTAAAAAAACACCACCTTTAAACTCCGAAATATAATTCTTTAAACTTGAAATACGCCGTGATGCTAAATTGTAATTATATTCTGCTGTATATAATGGGCTTGTATAGCCCTTTATAGTAATTTTAGCACTATTTCCTTTTTGCAAATCTGCCAATAACCAATTTGAAAACAATTCCAAATCTGTAAATCCTTTTTTAATATTATTATTAAAAAAATCCTCAATATCCATCATTGCTTTTAAAGCTGAATTGCCTTTAAGACCTTTTGAATACTCATTTTTATATATATCTTTTAATTCAAAATAGTTTGCAAGGGTTGTTTTATAGTTTAATTCAGTAGTAGTTTTAATAGTAGCAGGGTCGGGCTCATCGTTATGAAAATAAAGAGTTAAGGGAAGCAAATCTTTCATTGTTTTCTGAATATCCGTAGTATCAATAAAAATTGTGTCTCTATGTTTATAAGCTAATAATGGTTTTTTTATCCATTCAAAATAGAAAATATCGTTACAACAAGTTTCGCCTTTAATAAAGTATGATCCACTTCTGTTGGAAGTTAAATAGCCATCATTATCTACTTCGTTGATATTAAAATAGATATCATTAGCAGGAGAGTTTATTGGCACTCCCATATTTTTTGGTTGAGTCCATTGATTTAATGCACCTTTCGACGAAAAAACATCAAATCCTCCAATACTAATATGGTCATCGGAACTAAAATAAAGTATTGTGTCTTGAATTCTATAATATGGAGTAATTTCATTGCCTGAAGTATTTATATTACTACCAAGATTTATTGGGTCGTTATATTTTTCATTTTTGTATATGGAATACCAAATATCCATACCTCCAAAACCTCCACTTCTGTCGGAAGCAAAGTATAATACATCAAATTCTTCACCAGTAACTATTGAAGGCTGAGTATTTGTATTTTCGGGTGAATTAATATTGCTTGGTAATTTTTTTGGTTTTCGCCATTTTCCTGATTTATTTTCGGTAACCCAAATATCACATTTTAATTTCGATTTATCAGCTCGTTTACATTGAGTATAATATAATCGAGTTTTATCTTCATTAAATGACATATTACCAATATTAGTTTCAGAATTATTAATAATTGGCAAAGTTTCTTTCCCTTTTGAAAAACCGGCTATTGACATTTTTGAACGATATATTTTTGATTCAAAATAACTTGGTAGTATTGATTCAAATTCATCTGAAACAATCATTCGTAAAGATGAAAAATACAATGCTGTATCGCCTAATTGTACTGCATTAAATTCAGAATATGGTGTATTAATGTTTTTTCCAAGATGTTCAATTGTAATAGGCAATGAATCAAATATAATTGATTGTGCCATTGTACAGGCTTTTAGCTCATTAGCTGATTTTAAAATATATTTTTGATTTTGACCAACATTTGAGTATTCCATAAAATATGAATAAGCAAGATTGTAGTCTGCAGTCTGTTTTGTCATTAATGCAAGCCAAAATATAGCATCTTCAAATAGTTTATTTGTGTCGTTATCAACAACATATTTATACCAATGTGCAGCTTCCTTGTATGAATTTAAAAGTTTTAATGTTTCTGCATAACGATAATAAATATCAATATTTTGAGCAGAATCATTGATTAATTTTTCATAACATTTCGATGCTGTATAATAGTC
>CAZRCF010000197.1:0-5793 GCA_964598505.1 uncultured Lentimicrobiaceae bacterium
GCACACTCGACCCTCTTGCTACCGGTTTATTAATTATCTGTGTTGGCAAAATGACCAAAAAAATAGAAACATTTCAACTTCTCGAAAAAGAATATACAGGAATAATTCGTTTAGGAGCCACAACACCTTCATTCGATTTAGAAAAAGAGATTGATGAAACTTTTGATACTTCCTGTATCACTAAAGAAATGATATTTGAAACTGCTAAAGCTTTTATTGGAATTCAGCAACAAATTCCACCAATTTTTTCGGCAGTAAAAATTAATGGTAAAAGAGCTTATGATTATGCCCGAAGTGGAGAAACGGTTGAAATAAAATCAAAAGAAATCGATATTAAATGTTTCGATATTTTAAAAATTGAAAATAATGATGTATATTTTAAAATAGTATGCAGCAAAGGAACATATATCCGTTCAATAGCTCGCGATTTTGGCGAAGCATTAAATAATGGAGCACACCTTTTCGCTCTTCGGCGAACAAGAATTGGAGAGTTTTTAGCCGAAAATGCAATTAATATTGAGAAAGTCGAGCAAATTAATAAAATTTTTGAAACATAATTGTTAATATATGTTAATTTACTGGACAAAGGGGGTGGTTAGAGCTTATCTTTGCAACTTGACAAAATAATATAAACTTTAAAAATATAAAATGAAATTATCACAATTCGTTTATCGCTTACCACAAGAACTTATAGCACTACACCCTTCGGAAGACAAAGATAACTCAAGATTGATGGTTTTAAACCGTAAAAATCAGACAATTGAGCATTTAGTTTTTAAAGATTTATTAAATTATTTCGGAGATGGTGATGTATTAGTGTTAAATAATACGAAGGTATTTCCAGCATTACTTTATGGCGAAAAAGAAAAAACAGGAGCAAAAATTACCGTTTTTCTTCTTCGTGAACTTGACCCTGAAACAAGACTTTGGGATGTTTTAGTTGACCCGGCTCGTAAAATACGAATTGGTAATAAATTATATTTTGGCGATGATGACTCGTTAGTTGCTGAAGTTATTGATAACACTACTTCAAGAGGACGTACACTGCGTTTTTTATTTGATGGTTCACATGAAAATTTCAGAAAAAAATTAAAAGAGTTGGGAGAAACTCCATTACCCGAAGATTTGCAAAAAATTAGAGATATCGTTCCCGAAGACAAAAAAAACTACCAAACAATTTATGCAAAACACGAAGGAGCTGTTGCAGCACCTACAGCTGGTTTGCATTTTAGCCGAGAACTTATTAAACGATTAGAAATTAAGGGTGTAAATATATCTGAGGTAACACTTCATGTTGGATTAGGAAATTTCAGACAAATTGATGTTGAAGATCTTTCGAAATTTAAAACAGATTCGGAAGAGTATATAATTGACGATAAAGCAGCAAAAATTATTAATAAAGCAAAAGATGATAAACGCAAAATTTGTGCTGTTGGTACTACAACAATGAAAACTATTGAGTCGTCCACTTACCCATCTGGCAAAGTAAAACCAGAACACAATTGGACAAATAAATTTATTTTTCCTCCATACGATTTTAATGTTGCCGATGCAATGATAACAAATTTTCATCCATCACAAAGCTCGATGATGATGATGGTTGCAGCATTTGCTGGTTACGATTTACTTTTAAAAGCGTATCACGAGGCGATTGAGCAAAAATATCAGTTTTTAACTTATGGCGATGCCATGCTGATTATTTAACTAATTGAAAGAATACGTAATAATTACTGGTGGGGGTTCTGGCTCAAGAATGAATTCGGTTATTCCGAAACAATTTCTTGAAATTAACGGGTCTCCCATTATTTTTTATGCCATTAAAGCATTTCTACTTTATAATCCTGATATTAAAATTATAATAACGCTTCCCGAAAATCAATTTAAGTATTGGGAAGAACTAATATTTAATAAAAAATTTGACATAAATCATACATTAGTAAAAGGTGGAAACACTCGCTTCCATTCGGTAAAAAATGCTTTACAATATGTTCCAAACAATTCTATAGTTGCCATTCACGATGCCGTAAGACCTTTAGCATCAATAAATACAATTACAAAAGCATTTGAGATGGCAAAAAAATTCGATGCTGCAATTCCGACAATTTTGCCTTGCGATAGCATAAGAATTAAAACCGAAAATTTAACAAAAGCTATCAACAGATCAACAGTTATGCTTGTGCAAACGCCACAAGTATTTATTTCCGATAAAATAAAATTGGCATATAATATTGAATATTCTGATGCTTTTACCGATGATGCTTCGGTTTACGAAAGTGTAAAAGGAAATACTGTAAAAACCACAGAAGGCAATATTGAAAATATTAAAATTACAAACCCAATAGATATAATTATTGCAGAAGCACTTTTCAGAAAGTTATAAAATACGCTTCTGAATTTAAAATTTCCAACAAAAATTATATTTAAATATCATTAAACAAATGATATTTTCACAAAACACTATTTTAACAATAAGAGAATTATGAATTTAATTTTATCATAACATCTTCAAGGTAATTTACGTAATCGGTAAATTTTTTAGCTCTTTTTAGTGAACTATTTCTATCATTTGGTAAATCAATATCAACAATTTCTGAAATTCTACCAGGGTTTGCCTCCATAATAACAACTTTATGTGCCAAGTAAACAGCTTCGGAAAGGTCATGAGTAACAAAAATAATTGTAGGATCGAAAGTGCTTTTCTCCCATATTTCTAAAAGACTATCTTGCATTTTCAAACGAGTGTTTACATCCAAAGCTCCAAAAGGTTCGTCCATAAGAAGAATTTCGCTATTAGCAATTAAATTTCTTGCAATTGCAACACGTTGAAGCTGTCCGCCCGACAAAATTGGATATTTCGCATATTTATTTTCATGTCCTTGTAAACCTACTAATTTAATCATATCCATTGCCTTATCATAGCGTTCGTTTTTCGAAACGCCTTTTAGTTCAAGTGCAAGGGCAACATTGTCAATTACAGTACGCCAAGGCAAAGATGAATATTGCTGAAATACCATTCCAATTTTATCATCTTCGGTTTGCAATTTATCCTTAATATAAATTTCTCCGGTTGTAGGTTGTTGCAATCCAGCAATATAGCGAAGTATTGTAGATTTTCCACAACCACTTGGTCCAATAATTACAACAAATTGTCCACAATCTTTTTCATCAATAATTGAAAAATTAAGTCCATCAAATACTGTTGTTTTTTTGCCCGAATTATTATATGTTTGAGTAATATTATTTAGCTTTAATATTTCTCTTTTGCTATTTGTTTTTTTTTGTTCTTTAGGGTCAGTATCATTAAGTTGAGGCTGATTTTCAACACTCTTATCTTCTACTACTTTATTAAAAATATTAGAAAGAAAGCTGTTAGATTTTTCTTCAATGTTTTGGCTCATATTCTTTCTGTATTAAACATATTTGTATTTAAACATTGCTTTATCGAATAGTTTGAAGAGTTTGTCTTGAACAAACCCAATAAACATAATCAGTATTATTATTGCAAATATTTTATCTAATCTACTTTGTTTTGCGGCAGAGTAAATCATAGCCCCAACGCCACCTTCGTTATTTACCATTTCGGCAACAATAATATAGGTATAAGAAATTGCGGTAAGAATTCTAATATCTTCCGAAAGTTTAGACAATACAGAGGGAAGATACACTTTGGTAAATACTTGCCAGCTATTTGCACCCAAGGTTATTATTGTATCTAAGTGTATTTTTTCGGTTTCATAGGTTCGTTGAATAACAGTAGGTAGAAGATATACAATAATTCCGAAAGCTAAAAAATGAACTTTCATGCCGGTAGAAATTCCAAACCAAGCAATAAAAATTCCTATTAATCCTGTAAGAGGTATGTATCTCATAGCATCGATATATTTTCCAAACATACTTTTTGTAATTGGAAAAAGAGCTATTAAAAACCCCAAAGGGATTGAAATAGCTATTGCTTCAATATACCCAAAAATATTTAGTTTTACCGAATATAGTGTGTTATCAACTAAATTATCTTTAGTAAACATTTCGCCAAACGACAAAAGAACACTAATTGGAGAAGGTATGGTGGCAGGTTTTACCCAGCCTGTTAATGAAGTTATTATATACCAAACAGCGATAATAAATACCAACCCAATTATTTTTAAAAAATATGATGTTGATGTACTAATATCGCCATTAAATTTAAAAATATTTTTCATGCATCTGTTTTTAATTTGTTTTTTTATTCATATATGTAATTCATCCAATAATTATTATCTGGTGCAAGAGCAAGGCGAAAGTTGCAAGGCGACTCAAATGAAACTTTACCATATTAACCATTAAAACGTCAAATTCTCGTAGGGGCTTTTATATGAAGCTATTCTTTCGGTGTCCATTGTTCGTTAAGTAGTTTTTTGAGTTTAACAATGTAGTCGTCCTTGAAAATGTCTTTTGATATATCGTTTTTATTTAGGTCGTAAACCATTGGAATGGTAATATCTTTTTCGTTAAATTTCTTGTCATTGTTCTTGTCCTTTGTAACCTGAATTAATATTTTATTGGTTCCTTTTATTGTCCGCCTACTGGTAACGTTTAAATTATCCGGAGAAACTTGTTTGAAATTTTTACCTGCTTTGTCTGAAACGAATAAATAATTTGGGTCTTCTGAGTTTAATTTTCCGTCCCTGTTGTAATCCAAAGTTTTTACAGAATAATAAAGCAGTTTGTCAACTTGGTTATAGCTGTTTTCTAAATATTCATTGAAGTCAGAGGAGGAAGATGATGAACCAACATTTGAATTCCTTGGGTCGTAAGAATAAATTACCATTTTTCGTTTGTCGTCCAATAAATGATATTCTCCGTTAGCTGTATTGTAAAAAACAATATTCCAATAAGTTGTCGGACGGCTGTAACTGCTGCTACCACTATATCCATTATCTTCTTCATCATTGTTGTTAAGTGCCAATGGATACATAACATAAACAGAACTGTCAATAAGAACAGGCTGATTAAAATCGAGTTTTAACTTCTCAAGTTTGGTTATTTGTTGAGCTTCGGTCAATGGTTTATTATCAAATGGTTTTATTGCGTTGTCCTTGCACGAAAATAGTCCCAATGTCAGTGCAATTATCATTGTTAGTTGTCTCATTTTCGGTTTGTATAGTTGATTATACCAATATTTTTTGCACATATAAAAATCCGATTTTCAAAATATATAATTGCATTATTCGCTAATTAGCTGAAAATCGGTGGTGCGATATTTTTCGCTTGAAGTATAAACTTTGTCTTTTAAAGCATTTTTAGGTCCATTGCCAATAACAATAATTCTATTTGGGTCAATGTTGTGTTCTTTAACCAGAAAGTCTTTAACGGCTTGAGCTCTTTTTTCTGAAAGTATTTTATTTGCATTAGCATTACCAGTATTGTCGGTATTGCCTTCAATACGAATACGAGCACCTTGATAAGTTTTTGCAATATCCATAAACTCTTTAATGATAGTATATTTTGAATCACCGGTTAAAAGATAAGAACCAGTAGTGAAATTAATGGTAACTTTTTTATTAGAAAAAGATTTTTTAATTTTAACATCATCAGTAATTTCAGAGAACTGTTTTTCAGGTTCTGGGGCATTTCCAGTACCAGTTAAATTTGTTTGTTGTATCAAAATTGCATTAGAAACATCGCGCCAAGGCAATGGATATTCAACAAATTTTAAATTTTCATAAACTCCTGACATTTTAGAGTATAGAGCATCTCCTGTAACAGATTGTGGGCTTCCAAGTCCAAAGAAATTAACATTATCGCCGTGAGTAG
>CAZRCF010000198.1:0-5775 GCA_964598505.1 uncultured Lentimicrobiaceae bacterium
ATTTGGAACATAACTGGGGAAACTCAATAATAATTAAACATACCGAAGGTTTATATTCAAATTTAAGTCATATCAGAAAAGATAGCTTTAAGGTAAAAATTGGCGATTATGTTAAAAAAGGCGATGTAATTGCATTATGTGGAAATTCGGGACGCTCGCCACAGCCTCATGTACATTTCCAAGTTCAATATTTACCATATATTGGTTCGCAAACTGCCGATTATCCTTTAATGCACTTTGTAGAACGAAAAAATGATAACTATTCAATACATTTTTTTGATAAACCAAAACAAAATCAAATTGTTTCAAATATATTGCCTACTGAAAATTTAACAGAAGCTTTTAAATTTATTCCGGGGCAAAAGCTATATTTTAATTTCCGAAATAGTAAAACTGACGAAATCAAAGAAATTGAATGGGACGTTTTGGTTGATTATTATAACAATCCTTATTTATATTGCCCCAAAACAAAAGCAGTAGCATATTATCGTAACGATGGCAAAGTTTTTATGTTTACCGAATTTGTTGGCAGTCAAAAAAGTGAATTATTCTATTTTTACTTAGCTTTTTACCGAATATCTCTCGGCTACTACAAAAATTTAACTCTCGAAGATACTTTGCCATTAACACTAATAAACTCAAAACCTTTAATGTTTATTCAAGATTTTATTGCACCATTTATTATTATTATGAAGTCGAAATATATTGCTAAATACATTAAAAAGACTGAAGATTTTAGCAAATGTATTATAAAAATGGAAACTACTGCTGCTTTCGGAATAGGAAAAATAAATATTAAACAATTGGTGTTCGATATTAATTTTTATAACAATATTTTTGAAAAAATTAGCTTTGAATACAAAAATATTAAGTATGAATTTAATCAAATTGAAAAACATAGAACTGTTGATGAGTAAAGGGAAAGTGGGAAGTTAGAAGTTGGAAGTAATTTGAAAATTATTAAATTTGAAAATGAGCTAATAGCTAAATGAAATGCAAAAAATTAAATCAAAGTGTTAATTTTGACAAGTAACTTGAAAATATAAGAAGTTTAAACAGTAACTTTGTATCATATAAAAAAATAGAAAAATGCTTTTTGAAGAATACAAATATTTCAACTATAAATTTCCTGAACCTCAATATTTAGGTGCTAAACATACCCATTTGGCTTGGATTAAAAGTTTTATTCCAAACGATGTAAAAACTGCTATTGATGCTTTCGCAGGATCTCAATCAGTAGCCTTTCTATTCAAACAGTTAGGGTATAAAACAATAACCAATGACTTTTTAAACTTCAATAATCAAATTGGAACAGCACTTATAGAAAATAAGGATATAAAATTAACTGATGATGATTTAAAACTTCTTTTTCAACAAGCTAAAAACAAAAAGGATTTTGAACTTATGGAAAACATATTTACCAATGTGTTTTTTGAAAAAGAAGAAGCTGTTTTTTTAGACAATTTCAGAGCAAATATACCATTGCTCGAAAATCAAATAAAGCAAGCTATAGCATTTGCTTTAATTAATCGAAGTATGACAAGAAAAATTACAATGGGGCATTTTGCTCATACTCAAGCTTTAGTTTATGCAAGCGACCCAGAAAGAATAAAACGTAATCGAAGTTTGATTAGACCAATTAAAGAAATATTTAAAGAAATATTACCTAAATATAATAACGCTGTTTTCGACAACAAACAAGACAACAAAAGTTTTAATAAAGACATTTTAGAATTATTGCCGACAATTGAAAAGATAGATTTAGCATATTTCGACCCACCATATTGCGACAGCCATGCCGATTATCAAGGCTTTTACCATTTACTTGAAACCTATACTGAATATTGGAAAGACAAAGAATTTGTGAATGGAATAAAACGGTACGAACCACAACGAATTAGCGGCTTTGACAAAAAAAGAGATGTTATTAATTCTTTTGAAAAACTATTTCAATTTTCGGAAGAAATACCAAATTGGTTAATCAGTTATAATAATCGGAGTTATCCTGGAATTGAAGAATTTGAAAAGCAAATTTCAAAATATAAAGAAGTAAAAGTTGAAGCAAAAACATATCATAATGGCAGAGGAGGAAAAGGTAGTGTTGCTGGCAGTCAGGAGGTTTTATTTGTTTGCAAACCAAAGAAAAAACACTTTGTATCAAATAATCATCAACAAGAATTGGTAAATGAAAGATTTTAATTACTGGAAAAAACTCCATGAAAGCGAAAAACTTGAAGAGTTTAGTGAAGATAGCATTGGGTTATTATGGCTAAAAACAAAATCAATTGTTCGCAAAGAGCTTATTGCTGAGTTTCTTAAAAAGAATTCAATAACCTTGAACGAGATGGCTTTAGCAAAACAATTTATTGAATTGTTTAACTTACTCTGCGAAAACCCAGTTAATTCTCACAAAATTTTAAACAATTTTATTAAGGATGAAAATGAAAAACAGGTTGAGAAACTTGATACAGTTCAATTAGTTTCTGAGCTTTATAAGCTCAGAAATTTTGAGTGGGGCGGGGATTATCAAAACTCATTGGATAAATATTTAGTTAGCCATTATGTGAAAGTTAATAAATCCTACGACACGCTTATTTCAAAGTTCGAAAATGAAATTAATGTGGCTGTTCAAGGCTATGTTTTAAACAGTTGGTATAACCATTGGAGCAGTATTTTAATTGAACATATTTTTAAATCACATACAACAGTTTTGCCAACTGTGGGACAAATTAAAAGTGTTGATTTTTTTATAAATAATATTCCTTTTGATTTAAAAGTTACTTATCTGCCCGCTGAATACATAAAAGATAAACGTAAAGAAAAATGTTATCCTGTAGAGTTGACATTCCTTAAAAAGAAAGCCATAGAAGGGAAAATAGAATTTGATAAAAATGCTAAACCTGCTGATATTTTTTACGAAATAGTAGAAAAGATGAAAGACAGAAACGATAATTTTTGCAACGGTGTTTTAACTACTCTGAAAAATGAAAAACTTGAAATTCTTAACGAAGTCCGTACCAATCCAAAAATACTTGCTACTTGGCTTTATGAAAATCAAGGTGAAATGAGATTTGGTTCTGAAAATCGTTTGTTTCTCGTGCTTGTTGATACAGATGATTTTAATGGTTCTTGGAAGTTGAAAAGAAATCTCGACCTTTTAAAGCCTACAATCATTTCTTACTTGGATGAATTCTCAACTAAAAAGACCGAAGACTTAAAGGTTATATTCAATTTCAAGGGTAAACCACAGTCTTTTACAGCATTGACAGATGTGATCTTTGTAATTAAATAGCATAGTAAACAATGAATTTGATAAATAAAAAAATAAAAATATCGCTAATTTTAATAATAACTATTTTTTCGCTTAAAGCTCAAGATACAATCAGTTTTACAACGGTTGAAAATAAAACGTTAGAATATTACTATCAAGGCAATTGGGACTCGTTGATAATAATTGGAAATATAGCATTAAAAAACAATCACGATTATTTCTATTTACGCCTTCGGGTTGGCGTAGCTTATTACAATATTGGAAAGTTTAATAAAGCAATTGCACACCTCGAAAAAGCTTACAAACAAATTTCAGATAATGAAGTTTGTAATGAATTTCTTTACCTGTCATATAAAAACGCGGGCAGAACTGCCGATGCCGAATATTTTTCTAAGTTGCTAAATGACTATACTCTAAAAAGAGTCAATTATCACAAAAAGCCATTCATCAGTAGTTTGTATCTTGAAAGTGGAATTAGCCCTGCAAGTAATTATATTCCAAATTCAAATCTCGAACCAAATACTACTTCCGAATTATCGACAAAACAAGATTTGCTCGGTTATGGATTTCTGGGAGTTACACACCAATTAAATTCAAAACTTTTGCTTTTTCATGGAGTAAGTTTTCTTTTATCAAATAATACTTTTAATAGTATTCAACGCGATGTTTTTAATCCAAATTTGTTAAAATCTTATGCTTCGCAAAACAGCACTTCGCAAATACAATATTACATAAATCCTCGTTATACTATTTCAAAAGGATTGGTATTTAGCTCTTTTATTCATTATTTATCTGTTAATGGCAATACAATTACACCTCAACAAGATACATTATCACAAAATTTGATATTTAATAAAACAAATTTCAAATTTAATGATTTTGTTGGTGGTTTTCAAATAGAAAAGTATTATCGAAACTTAGTTTTTACAGGTGGGTTGTCGTTTAATAAACTTAATAATATTAAAATTATTCAAGGGCAAATTGGAACAACATGGTTTCCGTTTTCTAATGCAAATTTTTATATTAATGGTTCATTGTTTGTTAATCGAACATTGTCATCGACTCCTGCAGAATTTGAAAAAACAAAAACTTTTTATTCAGGGAAAATAGGTGGCAAAATTTATAAAAGATTATGGGCAGAGGCTTCGCTTTATGAGGGGAATATTCAAAACAGTCATCTTAACGATGGTTTCTTGATTTTTAATAGTAACGATAATTACAGCAGAATGGCAAACGGAATGGTAATGCTTGCATTTAATAAATTTAATATTTCGTTGCGATATCAATATTCTGATAAAATTGCACCATTAGCCTCAAATTTTATCAATTCAAATTTAGTTATAGAAACAATTACAAAACAATATAAATATCAAAAACACACATTAACAGGAGGAATATTATGGAACTTTTAAAAAAATCATTAGCATTAGTTGCAATAGTAATTGCATCAAATTTAATTAAAGCTCAGTCAAACGCATCGGTAATAAACGCATTTTCAGATAGTTACACTTTTGAAACAGCTGCAAAATATAACGATGCAATTACATCAATTACAACTATTTATGATGCAGAATCGTATGAAATGAACTTGCGTTTAGGTTGGTTATACTATTTAGCCGGACAACATACCACGGCAATTAATTACTACGAAAAAGCAATAAAAATATGTCCGTATGCAGTTGAAGCGCGCTTTGGATATGTTTTGCCGGCATCAGTAATAGGCAATTGGGAATCGGTTAAAAATCAATATCTTGAAATATTGAAAATTGACCCGAAAAATTCAAAAGCAAACTTCTATGTTGGAATGAACTATTACAACAAAAAAGATTACAATACAGCTTTCAAGTATTTTGAAATTTGTGCAAATTTATACCCTTTTGATTACGATTCGGTAATGATGCTTGCTTGGACAAATTTTCAATTAGGCAAACTTCGCGAAGCAAAAGTGCTATTTAATAAAGCCTTATTAATTAGACCAAACGACAAATCGGCAACCGAAGGATTGAGTTTGATTAAATAATTTGATAATCTCTTGATTTTTTTTATCTTTGTAAGTAAAATTATCAAGATATTATCTTAATGGGAAATATTTTAAACCTTTATACCGATGAAAATTCGCCTGCATTTCAATATGCAGCAAAAGTTTTTTTTGAAAACATTGCAGGTTATAAGCTAAATATTCAACCATTAAAAGAATCGAATAATGCAGTTCATGGTATTGTTTATGGCAAAAAAACACAAAACAGATTACCATTAATTCAACAAAAATCGATTACAGAAACAGAAACTGATTTTGTTCCAAAAAACAATGTTGAATTTGGTGGTTATATATTTCCGTTTAAAACAGGCAACGAATCAATTTTGCCTTACGACCCAATTGCGTTAACATATTTGCTTATTACTTCGCCTCAAGAGCAATTAAAACTTGGTAATTACGATAAACATAATCGTTTTATTGATGATAATTCGTGGTTGAAACAAAACAAAATGTTACAGTTTCCTTT
>CAZRCF010000199.1:0-5741 GCA_964598505.1 uncultured Lentimicrobiaceae bacterium
TTTGAAAATTGACAATCAAACTAATTCGTATTGTAAAAAAGTTGTAATCAATTAAACTAATTAATTATATTTTATAGGGGGCAAAATCAAAGATTTTGCCCCCTATATATTACTCCGAAATTAAATAATTAATAACTACCGAAGCAGCAAAACATCCAAATATTGCAGGTAAATACGATATTGTTCCCACAGTTGTTAGTTTGTTTTTTTCTTGAATTTCATTAATTACTATTGCCTCTTTTGGTACGATTTCAGTTGAGTAAATTGCCTTAAATCCACTTCTTACACCTAATTTATGTAGTCTTTTCCGAATAATAAAAGCAAGACGACATTGATGCGTCTTTTCAATTTCCGAAATATGAATTTTTGTGGGGTCGAGTTTGCCACCAGCACCCATCGAACTTACAATTTTTAAATTATTTTTTAATGCAGTAAAAATTAAAAAAACTTTTGGTGCTATTGTGTCAATTGCGTCAATTACATAGTCGTATTTAGATGCTTTTATTAATGTATCAATCTTTTCATCAATTAAATATTCGTTTATCACACTTAGTTTTAAATTGGGATTAATATCAAAAAGCCTATCTTTCATTATTTCGGCTTTCGATTTGCCAAAAGTACTTGTTAAAGCCAAAAGTTGTCGATTTTTATTTGATATATTTACCACATCTCCATCAACAATTGTAAGTTCGCCAACACCAGCTCTGCATAACATTTCGGCAGAATATGCCCCAACTCCACCCAAGCCAACAACTAAAATATGAGCTTTTGATAATTTTTTTACACCCTCACTACCAATTAATAAAAAGGTTCGCTCATTCCACTTTTCAATCATAAATTAAAACATTGATTGGCATTATCAGCAATTTTTGCTTTAAGTTGTTCAATTTTAAAACCTCTCAATTTTGCAGCAACTTCATAAATATCTTCAATAGAAATATCGCTGTTGTCTGTTTCTAAAAAAATGCTTCTAATTGGTATTTGTGGAAATACCTCTGCCGCTTTTGAATCAGCATCTAATAAAGCATGACCGAAAGAGAGATAGCAATTCATTTTAATAAGCTGGTCGGCATTTTGTTTGCTCGCATTAAAACCATGAATTATCCACGGCATTTTATAATTTCCACTTTTACGAATATTTAATATATCCGAATATGCTTTTACACAATGAACTATAACAGGTTTTTTGTAATGTTCCGACAATTTAAGTTGCGCTTTAAAGAATTTTTCTTGTGTTTCATAAGAAGTTGAAATAGCTCTATCAATTCCAGCTTCACCAATTGCAATCACCTTATTATTACTATTAATTTGCATTAATTGAGTAAGTGCGTCCTCAAGTTTTGTGTTTTCAATATTCCACGGATGAATTCCGCAACTATAAATACCTTTTGTAGCTATTTTTTGGTCGTATTTTATATCAATTATTGATGTAGATAACTTGCTGTTGCTGCTTTTATGCGTATGAATGTCGATAAAATTATCAGATAAAAACATTATGATTTCATATTATTAATTTTTTTGCAAAACTAAAAAAAATATGATAATAAAAAGCATATACAAAAACATCAATTATAAAATTATTTTCATAAAAAATAGTTATTAAATATAATTTGTCAATTATTTTCTATTAAAGCACTTGTAGTTTTAATAAAAAACCTGTACGTTTGTAGCAAATATTGTTAATATTAATTAGAATATATTGAATTTATGAAACGAGCCATGTAAAATCTTTTTACGCAAAAGAATTATTATTGGCGAGTTCCATACAACAATTAAAAAACAAATTAAAAATGAACGTATGAAACTTAAAGATATTTTGGTAATTATTGGAGTCGCTATTGTTCTTTCTCCGTTTTTTATTTTTCAAGAGGTGCTAACAGCTTATGAAACACTAAACAAGGAACACGGTATGCTGATGAGTTTTGTAAAGTTTGCTTTATTGGCTACTTTTGGCGAAACAATTGGTTCACGAATTAAAACAGGCAACTATATTCCAACAGGGTTTGGTATAATACCACGAGCTATTATATGGGGCTTACTTGGTTTTACAATAAAATTAGCTTTTGATATTTTTTCGAGTGGAACAATCAGTTTTTTAACAAAAATGGGTTGGGAAGATGCAAAAAATGTTTTTATTTCTGATGGATTTTCGGCAGGAAAACTATTAATTGCTTTTTGTATTAGCACATTTATGAATACAATTTATGCACCTGTTATGATGACTTTGCATAAAATTACTGATATGCACATTGCACAACATAAAGGAAGCATTGCGGCACTAATTTCGCCAGTAAAAGTTGGAGAAAACATTACAAATATGAATTGGAGCGTACAATGGAGCTTCGTTTTCAAACGCACAATTCCACTTTTTTGGATTCCTGCTCACACAATAACTTTTATTTTGCCCGAGCAATATCGCGTATTATTTGCTGCTGCTTTAGGTATTGCTCTCGGAGTTATTTTAGCAATTGCCTCAATTAAAGGGCAAAAATAAGTTTATTATCAATATTTCGAAAAATATAAAACAAAAAATATGAACGTTACGCCTATTGATTTTGAGATTGTAAAACAGAAAATAGCAGAAAGTAAATTACCAAATGTTGGTCGTGCATCTATTCGTGAAATTAAGAAATTAATTAATCAAATAGAAAATGCAAGTGGCAAAAAATTTATCCGCATGGAAATGGGAATACCCGGTATTCCTGCTTCAAAATGGGGAGTTGATGCACAAATTGAAGCTTTGAAAAAAGGAGTGGCTGCTATTTATCCCGATATTGAAGGTATTCCGGAACTTAAAACCGAAAGTGCTCGTTTTTGCAAAAACTTTTTAAATATTGATGTAAAACCTGAATCGTGTATTCCTACTGTTGGCTCTATGATGGGCGGTTTTGCAACATTTATGACAATGTCGAAAGCTAACAAACAAAAAGATACAACACTTTTTATCGACCCTGGTTTTCCAGTGCAAAAACAGCAGCACAAAGTTATGGGCTTAAAATACGAAACCTTTGATGTTTACAACTATCGTGGCGAAAAACTTCGCGATAAAATTGAAAGTTATTTAAGTAAAGGAAATATTCATTCAATAATTTATTCAAACCCAAACAATCCATCATGGATTTGTTTTAACGAAAATGAGTTAAAAACAATTGGCGAGTTAGCTACAAAATACGATGTTGTAGTTATTGAAGATCTGGCATATTTTGGAATGGATTTTCGCAGAGATATTTCGCAGCCGGGCATTGCACCTTATCAGCCAACTGTTGGGCATTATACCGATAAATACATTTTGTTTATTTCAAGCTCAAAAGCTTTTAGTTATGCCGGCGAACGTATTGGAATAATGATTATATCCGAAAATTTATTTAATCACGAGTATCCCGATTTGCAAACATATTTTGGCAACTCGCAATATGGCAAAGCTATGATTTTTGGTTCGGTATATTGTTTAAGTTCAGGCACATCACATTCGGCACAATATGCTCTTGCTGCAATATTTAAAGCGTGCAACGATGGCAAATACAATTTTCTCGATGAGGTTCACGATTATGGCGATAAGGCTAAAATAATGAAGAAATTGTTTATAGATAATGGGTTTAATATTGTTTACGATAAAGATATTGACCAACCAATTGCCGATGGATTTTATTTTACAATTTCATACCCAAATATGACAGGCGAAGAACTATTAGAAAATTTCTTATATTATGGAATAAGTGCAATATCATTAGCAATTACCGGTAGCGATCGTATTGAAGGTGTAAGAGCTTGCGTGTCTTTGGTTGATAGAAATCAATTTGCCGACTTAGAGTTTCGCTTAAAAGAATTTAATAAACACCATCAAGTAAGTTAAATTATGCTTTTATAATTTTCTGGGACTTTTAAAAATTGCTTTTTTCGTTTATAATTTGAGCAAAGTGATTGAGTTATTAGGATTAGAAATTATCACACTTAGCCTGTCGATATGCGAATTATAGGCAAAAAGGCTTCTACAGGCTCAGCCAGACAAACTGATAGGATTAATTTCCTCAATCACTTATTTACCATATCCCTTGCACCGGCTACCTTTTACCAATTAAAAATGTTCGCCTCGAAAAATATAAATTTTAAAGCACATTATTAAGAAAATATTTAAATTTATTTACGACATTGAAATTTATATAGCTGTTATTCAATTAGTTATATAAATATTATTTCTTTTTTAATATTTTGGCTAAGTTTTTGTAATTATAATTTTCGATAAAATTATAATTCAAAAATTAAGTTCTTAAAAATATTATTAACATTAAAAATCAAACAAAATGAAACGGATTAAATTTTTAGCTATTGCCTGTTTTATAGTTATTACAAGCAATATTTCGGCACAAAAAAGTGAACAAACAGATTATGCCGACAGCACCGGACTTCCGGGAGACCACTTCAGCTTGCAAGGAGCATTAGAAATGTTTAAAAATGCAACTTCAATTGAAGATTTTGAAAAACGATTAAACACAAAAGACAACTACGTTAATAACCTCGATTTGAATAATGACGGTAAAACCGACTATATTCGAGTTATTGACAATGTTAAAAACGGTTCTCATGCTATTGTAATGCAAGTACCTGTAAACAAAACAGAATCGCAAGACATAGCAGTAATAGAAATTGAAAAAAATTCTGAAAAAAATGTTTCTCTTCAAATTGTTGGCGACCAAGATTTGTATGGTGAAAATATTTTTTACGAACCTAATGATGAAAAAACTATTGATACAAAAAATGTAAAAGGTGGTCCTTCGTCATCAATGTTTTCAGTTAATGTTTGGGTTAATGTTTGGTACTGGCCCTGCATTCAATATATTTATGCTCCTTCTTATATGGTTTGGATTTCGCCTTGGTACTGGGATTATTATCCTCGTTGGTGGAGCCCTTGGTATTCATACTCTTGGCACGACTATTATGGATATTGTCACCATTATCATCACAATCATTATTACTACAGAAGCTACGAACGTAGAGGAATAAACTCTTATCACGCGTACTCAAATCACAGAAGAACATCTAATTACGTAGTAAACAGACATCGAACAGCAATAAATTCTTATAGAGCAAATGTAGCTTCAGGTAATAGAAACCATAATCAAAATGTAGGTAATAGTAAAAGAAATCCTAATAATTACTCCGCCCCTGCTGGAAATAATAAATCAAATCAAAATTATAGTCAACCTAACGACCGTAAAGTTAATGAAGGAAACTACAAAAAAGCGGAACAAAATAGCAGATACGATAACAACAGCAATCAAAAGTCAAACAACACAAACAATAGAAATACATACCAAGGAAATGAACGCAAAGAGGTAAAACAAAACGTAAAATCGGAAAAAAACAGTAACACTAATAGAAGTAGTAATAATACATATAAAACCGAAACACCTAAGAAAAGCGAAAGCAAAACTACTAATAGCACAAAAAAACCTTCAAGTGGTAATTCAAAAAGAAGATAATAGTATATTTTATCAAAAAAAACCTGCTAAAAATTAGCAGGTTTTTTTTTAATTAGAGTTCCGAACTCTTGAAGAGTTCGGAACTCTGGGTTAGAACTCGTTTCTATTTTCTGCAAATTTCTTTATAAGCACAATATCTGCAGCGGCTTGTATCATTGGTTTGCGAAAAAACAGTTTCAGTATCAAATATTTCCGAAACAAGTTCTACTAATAAATCGCTAAAAATATTAATTGTTTCATGCGTAATATTAACCTCATTTT
>CAZRCF010000200.1:0-5660 GCA_964598505.1 uncultured Lentimicrobiaceae bacterium
TACTTTTTACTTTCTACTTTTTCAATATTTATTTCTGTTCAAGATTAAAGCAACCTTTATTTTTCCCTTGCATACCTTTGTAAACATCTTGTATTTCAGCTAAATCTTTTTCATAATCACCAGTAGGTGTCATAATTTTAGCAATACCAGCAGTTTTTGTTTTCCAATCAATATAAGCAATAGCCATTGGAACATTTGCATGAGTAGAAACATAATAGAACCCTTTTTTCCAATTATCGGTGCGTTTGCGAGTACCTTCGGGAGCAATCATTAGCGATAAGCGATCATATTTTTTAAAAAGCATTGTAGCATATATAGGCATTTTGCGAGCATATTTTCTATCAATAGGAATTGCTCCAAAAGAGTGTAATAAAATTCCTAAAGGAAACCAAAATGCCTCTTTTTTAATAATAAAACCCGAAACAAGACCTAAGCTAACCATTGCAAGTTTTCCTACAACAAAATCCCAAGCCGAAGTGTGAGGCGCAAAAACCAAAACACATCTATCGGAACCATCGGGAATATTTTTGTCAATCTTCCAACCCCAAAATTTTAAAATAAAACCACAAAATTTTCGCATAAATATTATTTTAATGCAAATCTAATAAAAATACCAAAATGTTTGCATAATTTAGTGCTTTAAAGAATAAATATCTTAATATTTCGTTAAATTGTTTTAACAAATCAAATTTATGAATAAAATTTTCCTTACCATAGCCTTTTCAATAATTGGAATAGTATCTTTCTCTCAATCAAAAAGCGATTTTTCAATTGAAGGCAAACTAGTAGATTCAACTACAAATCAAGCTATTATATTTACAAATATTGCAGTTTTAAAAGCAAGCGATACAACATTCGTTTCGGGAACTACAACAGACGATAAAGGAAATTTCCGGTTTAATAAAATAACTATCGACTCAATTTTTGTAAGAGTTTCGAGTATTGGATATGAAACTAAGTTTTTCAAATTAATATTAAGCAAAAAAGATACTAATTTAGGAGCAATAATGATTTTGCCTGAAACTAAGACATTAGAAGAAGTAAGCATTACATCGAAAAAGCCAATATACCAGTATCAAGCTGATAAAAAAGTTTACAATATATCGGAAGATGCAGCCATGCAAAATGGAACTACAAGCGATGCATTACAAAATGCTCCAGGCGTTTGGGTTGATATGGAAGGGAATATTACTTTGCGCGGTGTTTCAAATGTATCAATTTGGATAAATGGCAAACCTTCAAAACTTAATGCTGATGGACTTAAATCATATTTGCAGCAACTTCCTGCCAATGCTCTTGATAAAATTGAGGTAATGACTAATCCATCAGCAAAATATGGTGCATCGGGAAACGGAGGAATTATTAATATAATCACCAAAGAAAAAATAAAGAAAAATTTCCTTTTAAGTGCCGGTTTAAATGCAAGTACACAGCCATCGTATTCGCCGTGGTTGTACTACATTTGGTCGAACGAAAAGTGGAGTATTAGCTCATATATCAGTAATTGGCAAAGCAGATACGATAGAGAAAGAACATCAAATAGTATTGTTAAAAATGGAGATGATACTTTATATAGCTACGAATCAATTAATAGCATGAAATATAATGGTAGCTGGTCTTATGGAAATATAGGAGTTGAATATGAAATTTCAAAAAATAATTCTATTGATTTCTATTTTGGAGGAGGTTTTAGTACCGGAAAAGGTGAAGCAAAATCGTATATGAATAGATTTGTAAATGCTGAGGATACAAATTACATTTATAGTCGCAATAGTTCATCTGAAAGCGATGGTTCAAATTGGAATTTAGGTTCAAGTTTTGTTCATAAATTTAATAAAGAAGACCATAAATTAACTATGGACTTATCAATTGGTAATTGGCAAAACTCATGGAGTGAAGTAAAATCTGAAGTATATCAAACTCAAGCATGGAAAAACAAACAATTTTTATCAAAAAGTGAAAATAAAAATGGTTGGAATAATTTGAATGTTAATTACGAAAATCCATTTAATGATACATTAAATATTGAAGCGGGTTTTGGATTAAGTTATAATCCTGAAATTTCAAATTCCCCAACAGACACATTAAATCCTATATCAAATTTATGGGAAAATGTAAAATTATATTCAAATAAAAATAATGGAAGTGAGTTTCAAACTGATGGGTATTTTACATTTAGCAATAAAATTTGGGGAGTTAGTTACAAATTAGGAATTAGAGGCGAATATATTAGTTACAATTTTCGTTCTGATGCTTTGAATATGGATTTGAATAGAGATTTTTTTGGGTTATATCCTTCAATATATTTGAGTTATGCGACTAAAAATCAACACAATTTTAGTTTAAATTATGCCCGAAGAGTAAGGTATCCAAGTTACGAACTGGATCCATTTATTTATTATGTTGATATTGAATCGCTTTCGGGTGGAAATATTGATTTAAAAAAGGCTTATACCAATTCTTTTGAAGCCGGTTGGGCAAAATACTTTACAAGTGGTGGTTCAATAAATATTTCATTATATCAACGAAATACTATGAAAAGTATTACAGATATAACATATACAAGATTTGATACAATTATTAATCGCACAACTTTATTTAGTACATACACAAATTCTGGTAATGATAATTTTACAGGATGTGAATTTACTTTTAATTTGCGACCTAAAAAATACATTAATATTATGCTAACAAGCAATTTATACAATAAAGAAATTAAAGCAGATTTAGGTAATTATAAAGTTGATAAAAATTTATTCTCTTACGATAGTCGTGCAACATTAATGCTTACTATAAAAAAGAACTATACTCTTCAATTTATGGGTTATTATCGTTCCGAAAGCTCAACAATTACCGGTTCATCAGAACCAATATATTATATAAACACTACATTAAAAGCCGATTTATTTAAACAACTATTATCAATTCGTGTTAGCGTTCAAGATATATTTAATTGGCAAAAACAATATAATAACACAAATACTCCAAATTTGATTACTACAAATTCAACAAAAACTACAACACAATATGTTTCGGCAGGAATTACTTTACGTTTTGGTAAAATTGAGTTAGAAAGCAAATCGAAAATGCCTCAAGCACCAGGTGGCGGTGCACCAAAGTAAAATATATTATTAACAATATTTGATTTTGGTTATTTTAAAATCAAATTTAAATCATATTAATTAAAAAACTGTTTCATTCTATCGAAAAAACTACGGTCTTTGCCGGTTGGCGAAGGAATAAAGTTTTCGGAAACAGCAAATTTATCCATAATTTCGCGTTCTTCTTTTGTTATTTTTTGAGGAGTCCAAACGTTCAGATTAACTAATAAATCGCCTCTGCGATATGAGTTTAGCTCAGGAAGACCTTTGCTTTTTAATCGTAAAACTTTTCCACTTTGAGTACCTGCTTCAATTTTCACTTTTGCTTTACCTTCAAGCGTTGGTATTTCAATTGTTGTACCCAAAACTGCTTCCGGAAAACTAATATAATATTCTAAGTACAAATTGTTTCCATCACGTTCGAGCAAATCGTGTTTAATTTCTTCCATTACAACAATTAAATCGCCAGCAATACCACCATGTGGAGCTACATTGCCACCTCCCGGCACCGACATTTGCATACCTTCGGCTACACCTGCAGGAATATTTATTGTAATTACATCTTCGCCTTTAACAACGCCATTCCCATTACAAACCAAACAACGATTGGTAATTACTTTACCGGTACCATTACAGGTAGGACATGTTGATGCAGTTTGCATTTGCCCTAAGAAAGTGTTTGTAACTCTTGTTACTTGACCTGTTCCCCTACATGTAGTACAAGTG
Source organism: uncultured Lentimicrobiaceae bacterium (assembly GCA_964598505.1). Taxonomy (GTDB): domain Bacteria; phylum Bacteroidota; class Bacteroidia; order Bacteroidales; family WCHB1-69; genus CAZRCF01. The sequence goes on from CAZRCF010000200.1 coordinate 3,828, forward strand.
TGATACGAATTATTGTCTTTAGCACCTGTGCCATGACAAGTAGAACAAGTTATATGTTTTTGAACTTTAATTTTCTTTTCAACACCCTTGCTAATTTCTTCAAGGGTAAGTTTTACCTTAACTCTGAGATTAGAACCTTTATTTACTCTGCGTCCACCGCCTCTTGAACTGCCTCCAAAGCCAAAACCGCCAAAAGCATCACCAAAAATATCACCAAAATGGCTAAAAATATCATCCATCGACATACCGCCGCCATAACCACCACCAGCAGCGCTACTACCAACGCCTGCATGGCCATATTGATCGTAACGAGCTTTCTTTTGCGGATCGCTTAATACTTCATAAGCTTCGGCTGCTTCTTTAAATTTTTCTTCTGCCTGTTTATCACCGGGGTTTTTATCAGGATGGTATTGAATTGCTTTCTGACGATATGCTTTTTTAATTTCAAGTTCAGTTGAATTACGCGAAACGCCTAATATTTCGTAAAAATCTCTTTTTGTCATCTATTTTTTATTTAATTTGCTACAACAACTTTCGCAAAGCGAATCATCTTTTCGTTGAGCATATATCCTTTTTCTATTTCGTCGATAATTAAACCTTTTTGCGATTCGTCGATAGCCGGAATATTGGTTATAGCTTCGTGAAAATCGGTATTAAATGGTTCTCCAATGCACTCAATTGTACTTAACCCTTTTTGTTTTAAAATAGTTTGTAGTTTGGCAAATATCAATTGCACGCCCTCTTTTAAAGCATCACCACCTTCAACTTTTTCCATCGATTTTATTGCTCGTTCAAAATCATCAACAACTGGCAAAAGATTTCTTATCATATCCTCAGAAGCGTTTTTTATTGTATCTAATTTCTCTTTTTGCGAACGTTTGCGATAGTTGTCAAATTCGGAATACAAACGTAAATACCTATCGTGAATTTCTGATTTTTGAATGTTTATCTCTTCAATTTGTTTTTTTAGTATATCAGCTTCCGACTCTTTCTTTTTGCCAAAAATATTTTTCTTTTTTTTGTCAGTATGTGTTGCTTCTGAATCTTTATGTTGTTTATCTGATATGTCGTTATCGTCTGCAATATTGTCAGTTATTGTATCTTCAATACTATCTTTTATTTCGTTTATTTCAGGATTGTTTTCAGGCATAATAGTATTTTCTTTATTAATTGTCATTTCTAATGTGTTTTAAAATTTATTTCAACCCTAAGTACAAAAAATTTGCCATTTATTATATCAAGACAAATTGTCAGTATTACTCCATACGGTCCATATCTCTTCTTATATCTTTATCTTTTATGGTTTCGCGTTTATCGTATTCGCGTTTCCCTTTAGCTAAGGCAATATCGAGTTTGGCATATCCTTTTTCGTTGATATACAGCAATGTAGGAATAATTGAAATACCTTTATCTTTAATTTTTGATTCTAATTTACGTAGTTCTTTTTTAGTTAATAAAAGCTTACGTTCGCGGCGAGGCGTGTGATTATAATGCCCGCCATGGCTGTATTCGGAAATATGAAGATCGTGAACCCAAAGTTCATTTCGTTCAAATAAGCACCACGAATCGGTTAAATTTGCTTTACCTTGTCTAATAGATTTTATTTCGGTACCTGTTAGCACAATACCAGCAGTAAATTTGCTTATTATAAAATAGTCAAACTCTGCTTTTTTGTTTTTTATCTTTATTTGTGTAATGTGTGCCATAATAATTTGCAAAAGTACTCAAAATTTGCTGAAAATAAAAAAAATAATACCATTACATATTATAAATAGTCTAAAATTAAAGCTTTGCGACATACTTTTTAAAAGTGATTAAAAAAACATTATATTT
>CAZRCF010000201.1:0-5598 GCA_964598505.1 uncultured Lentimicrobiaceae bacterium
AAAATACCGGCAATCAAGCTCCTCCCCTCGCAGGGGAGGCTGGGGTAGGGTGAAACCCGAGAATGGTGAACAACATAATTTCCATTTAGTAAATTGTCTTAATTTGTTATAATCACATAAAGTTATTACTACTTTTTAAAAAAAATTAAAATAAATTTTCCCAACGTCATACTTTGGCATAGTGAGTATTTACTTTTGCTTAAACTTATTTAAATATCAAAAAACAAAACTATGAAAAAATTTATTATTATTTTATCCCTTAGTATAGCAATATCAACTTTTGGACAAACTACAACTACTAAAAAATATTCGGGCAAATACGATAATGGTTATGCAACATATACATATTATGAAAACGAAAAATTTGAAAGAATTTATCACGGGAAATTTAATTACACCGAAAATTTAAAAGAATATGATGCTTTAAAACTAAGCATTAGCGGAAACTTTGTTGATGATTTGCGAAACGGAGAATGGATTTTTACAGTTAAAAACACAAAAGTGCCTGTAAAAAGTTTACCAGATGCAGGTAGTCAATTTATAATATATTTGGCTATGCAAATGGGCAAAACTCAAAAAGAAATTGATAAACTAAAAAAAGAAATTAATAATGATATTGCCTACAATACATATTATTCTGTTTTAAAGGGAAGTTATAAAAATGGCGAAAAAAATGGAATTTGGACATATAAGACATCGTTTACAGGCTCTAAAACCTATACTTTGCCAGTTTACAGCGTAGTAAAATATAATGACGGAAATAAAGTTGATACTTTTTTTTACTATAATAATAAAAATAATTATGTTTCGGGACAATTTAACGATAGTGGTTATACTCATGGTATTTGGAAAATAAAATGGACAGGAAGCGATAACCAACTATATGAGTGTATTGCTGAATACAAAAATGGTATAATTTTAACAATGAAGGAAAGATGCCTTAATACAGGTGAAATTACAAGAAGTTATGATTATAAAGTATTAAAAGAATATTATAAAAACTTATATATAGAAAGATGTAAAGAAAATGGTAAAGAAATAGATGGCAATGAAATAAAAGAAATAAACGAAGCAGATGAATCTACTTATATTAGAAATTCCGATTATCCAAAAGAAGAACGGTATAAAGGTATGAGCCTTATTTATGACGTAATGGTGTTTTGGAGTGTTCGGGAATTTAAAGAAAAATCGGATATTAATTTAACAAATTTCAGTAATAAGATTAAAAAATAATTTATCTAAAAAATATTACCACATTTAAAAATATATTTTTACAACGACATACTTTGACGTACCCAAACTTTATTTTTGCTGTAATTATTTAAACATATCATTATTTATTACATTTGTTAAAGTTATTATAGTATAAATATTAAAAATTAAAATTATGAATTACTTTTTAGGAAACCCAAAAGGGATTACGATGGATCAAGTTATTGAACTTGGAAACCTCGAACACTTTTCTAAACTCACTTGTTCAATTATTCCGACAATTGACTATTGGAAAAATTTAGAAAATAAAATAACAGCATTATTGCATCCAGACAATTATGATGTTTGCTTTGAATATCCTGTAAAATCAATAAATAAAGCAACTTCATCATACACTGACATTATGCTTATTTCAGATAACGCAAATATTGCTATTGAAAGTAAGTGGACAGAAAAAATTGGCGTTTATTGTGAAAAACATGATGCAATAAGGAAAGATGAGGTTCAAAAGCATTGGATTGATATTATTTCAAAATATATTGATAAAAAACTTTCTTTAGAAGATTTTAAAAATATTGAATACCAATTATTACATCGGGTTGCATCTGCATGCTCTTTAGGAAAGAAAAATTGTTTTGTGGTTTACCAAATATTCTATGATAAAACATCGAATGATTCTTTTAAAAAAGAAATCCTCAAATTAAAAACATTATTAGACAGTCCAAAAATAAATTTTTATTTAGATAATGTTAAAATTGAATATAATCCAATATATGAAAAACTTAAAACTGATTTAAAGGGAAAAAATACAAAAGCCGAGAAAATAGAATTGATTAAAAACACTATAAAACAAAACAATTTATTTCATTTTAAGGATGAAGAACTAATACTATTATAAATTTATCCCCTTATTTTTACCATTATGCCCCAGCCCCTAATAACCCAAATAGAAAACATAATAAGCAATAAAACTTTTACCGAGCAAGAGTTGCTGTATAATTTAAAAAATCTGCTTTACGAATTTGAAATTCAAAATATCAATATTAATGATTCAAAAAATATTGCAAATCTTATATCGGGAAATATTAACCTGCTAAACCAAAATAATAAACCTGTAAATACTATAAAAACAGGGTTTATCGAATTTGATAAAATATATGGTGGGTTTAATTATGGCGAATTTGTTGTTATTGGTGGGCGTCCTTCGATGGGAAAAACTCAATTATTGGTAAATTTATCGCTAAATATTTCGGCTTCAATTCCTGTACTTTATTTTACTTTCGACCTTTCGGAATATTTGCTATCCAATAGGTTTATATCTTCAATTTCAAAAATACCTGTTGCTAAAATATTGCAATACGATATTACTAAGAAAGAAAAAGAGATACTCTTGGAAATACAATGCAAAATAAAAGAGCATAAAATATTTGTAAACGAAAGTTGCAATAGCTCTTTAACTTCATTTAAGGCACATTGTAAAAAGCAAATTCAAGAAAATGGAGTTAAAGTAATTATTGTTGACTATCTGCAAATGATGAGTTCGCACAAATATAAAAATAATCGTGATGCTGAAATCGGTTATATTACACATGAGCTAAAAAACATAGCTAAGGATAATAATGTTTGTGTTATAGCCTCAAGCCAATTAAGCAGAGCAGTTGAAAACAGGTGTGGTTCAAAACGACCAGAACTATCCGATTTGCGAGATAGTGGAGCTATTGAACAAGATGCCGATAAAGTATTATTTATTTACCGACCCGAATATTATGGTATTGATATGGATATAAATTTTAATAATACTGCCGGATTAACTGAACTTATTGTTGCTAAAAATAGAAATGGGAAAATAGGAACCGTTAAACTTCTTAGAGATAACAATTTTACTCATTTTAGAGATTTTGATAATTATAACGAAAATCTATCTTTTTCAAAAGAGAGATTAAATGAAATAGAATAACATAGAAGATATTGAGCCGTTGATGAAAATATTATGAAGTCAAACAAAATTTACGACTTGGAGGTTGTGTTCCTGCAACCCATGAAAAAGTGGAGGAACTGAAGTTTTTCAATTTATTGCGATGCTCACTTCGCTCCGCTTCTCATAAATTGGACAAAAATCAAAGATAATAATCAACGGCTTATTTTTAAAAACAATGAATTCAAAAGAAGATTTATTAACAATTGGTAAAAAGTATAAAAAAACTATTTTTAAATGGCTTTATAATAGTTCAAACTGTTTAAATAAAACACTTAAGCAATATAAAACTCATGAATTAAATTCAATTAAATTACTTACAATTGAAAAACCATTAGAATTATGTTTTATATTGAAGACAGGGTTTTTTGAATTTGAAAACATTATAAATAATCCGATATACAACAATTACAAAATTGCAAAGAAAAATGGTGGACAAAGAGATATTTCGGCACCATCAAATAACATAAAAATTATTCAAAAACGACTTAATTACTATTTACAAGCATATTATTTGTGCGTAAAACCTGCTGAAGTTCATGGTTTTATTATTAATCCAAATTATTTAGGACAAAAATGTAATATTGTTGAGAACGCAAAACCACATTCAAATAAAAACCATATACTAAATATTGATTTAAAAGATTTCTTTCCATCAATTACAGCAAAGCAAGTTTACGAAATATTAGTTTCAAAATATTTTAACTTTAACCTGCAAATAGCCAAAGCTATAACTTTGCTTACAACATATAATGGGAAACTCCCAATAGGAGCACCAACCTCACCTGTTTTGTCAAATTATGTTTGTTTAACCCTTGATAATTTATTAACTGAATATTGTAAAAACAACAACTTAACTTATACACGTTATGCCGATGATTTAACCTTTTCGTCGGATTTTAAAATTACAATTGAAAATATTAATGATATAAAAAACATTATAAAAAGCAATAAATTTGAAATAAATAACAAAAAATTGAGGTTAAAATCAGCAAATTGTTGTCAAACTGTTACAGGTTTAACAGTTAATAATAAAGTAAATATAAAACGAGCACTGCTGAAAAAAATTAGAGCTATGCTACACGATTTATCTACAAATGGCATAGAAATAGCCACTAAAAAGCATTTTAAAATTAAAAATGGAATCAATCAACATCATAAAACCAAGTTTGTAAACCGTTTGAGAGGTTATATAAATTTTATTGGTCAAGTGAGAGGAAAAGAAGATATACTTTACTTAAAACAAAAAGGAATTTTTGATAATTTGAAATTAAAACTTAATTAAAAAAACAATAAATATTATGTCGAAACGTGGCTATATATCGAGGTATTTATGCATACTTCGTAAATTAAAACTAAACCATTACTCAACTTTTGATGAGATTAGCAATTATATTGACCAACAAACCGAATATCTGCAAATGCGAGATGATAATTTGAATATTGGTTTTTCGTTACGCACTTTCCAACGCGATGTTAAAGAGATTAGTAATATTTTTGGTATCGATATTTTATATTCAAAACAAGGAAAAGGTTATTATATTGATAACGATGAAGCCGAAAACATGAATTTTCAACGAATGATAGAGGCTTTTGATGTTTTTAACTCGCTACAAATTGCCCAAGATGTTCGCCCATTTATGTTTCCCGAAAACCGCAAACCACAAGGCACCGAAAATATTTACGGAATGCTTCACGCTATTAAAAACAAATATGTTATTGAGTTTAAATATCAAAAATTTTACGATGAAATAGTAAGCCACCGCAAAGTAAATCCATACTCACTTAAGGAAAACAAAAACCGCTGGTATCTTATAGCCAAAGACCATGGTGATCATAAAGTTAAAACTTTTGGTCTCGACCGCCTTAAAGAATTGAAAATTACAGACAAAAAATTTGAACCGGATAAAAGTTATAACGTAGCCGAAAATTTTCGTTACTTTTTCGGTATTTTAACTCCCGGTGATTTAAAACTTGAAGATATAATTTTATCGTTTGAACCTTTTGCCGGAAAATATATTAAAACCCTACCACTCCACGAAACACAAGAAATATTAATCGACAACGAAGAAGAACTTCGCATAAAACTGAAAGTTTATATTACTTACGATTTTTTAATGGAATTGCTCTCGCATAACAATACACTAAAAATAATAAAACCTCAATCGCTTATTGATGAAATTAAAAATATGCATTTAATGGCTTTTAAACAATATAGTTAAGGAGGGAGCAATTAGTATAAATGTTTTTTCGAGTTCAATTGTCAGTTATGCGAATTTTAGTTACCCCTCCTAACCTCCCCTAACAGGAGAGGAACTGAGGAGTTAGATGGTTTTCGTGTTTTAGTGTTTTTTGAAGCGAAGTAGAGACCCCTCCTAACCTCCCCTAAGAGGGGAGGAACTGAAGAGTTA
>CAZRCF010000202.1:0-5552 GCA_964598505.1 uncultured Lentimicrobiaceae bacterium
TTTGCACCTTATAAACAGGTTAAAATGGATTTTTAGTGGGTGCTTTCCTAAAAAATTGTTTAAAAATATGTTTTTAAGGCAGTTCTACCATTGCAGTAATTTTCAGAATTGTTTCGTTTGGACTTGTGTTTGCATAAACAGTTACTGCTTTATTTTGGGCTCCTTTTCTTCCTTCCGAATTAAAAGATACTGAAACAACACCTTCGCCACCCGGCTTAATTGGTCCTTGCGAAAATTCGGCAACAGTACAACCACAAGAAGCGGTTGCTTGAGATATAATCAAATCAGATTTCCCTGAATTTGTAAATTTGAATGAATATGATAATTTTTCACCTTGAACAGTTTTTCCAAAATTATGTTCTGTTTTTTCAAATTTAATAACCGGAACATCAGTTGTTTTATTATTTGATTCGGCAGATGCAGGATTGTTAACTAAATCGGTTGAATAGCGTTCGTTATTATTTCCACACGAACAAATAATTATTGCAATTGATGCATAAAAAAGTATTTTTTTCATATTTTTAATTTTTAACCAATTAATCCTCGACCAATTTTTTTTATTTTACCTTCGTCTTTTAAATCATTAACCAATTTATCAAGTATTCCATTAATAAAAATTTTACTTTTAGGTGTGCTAAACTCTTTTGAAAGTTCAATATATTCGTTAATAGTTACTTTAATAGGCACACTTGGGCACTCTGTAAATTCGGTAATAGCCATTTTTAATATAATCAAATCGATAAAAGCAACTCTCTCGGTATCCCAGTTTTGAAGTTTTACAGTTATAGCTTTTTCGAGCTCATCGCTATTTTTAATTGTTTGTCTGTAAAGAGTTTTTACAAAACTAATATCGTCATTATACTCATCATCATTAATATCAAAAAAAGGTAATAACGAGTAATTATCGCTTTCAACATTAATTTGTCTGAGAAGCTTTATAGTAAGTACCGAAGCGTCATAAAAATCATTTCCCCAGTGAATATTTCGTTCTTCAACATAAGATGTTATTGCTTCGCTTTGAAAATAAATTTCATCGTAAAGACTAATAATAAAGTCTCTGTCTTCTTCAAAATCATTAATATTATTATGTAAATACTTTTGATATTTATGCCAATCTAAAATTCGATTAAACATTTGTCTAATTATTTCCAAATCATTGCCATAGTTTATAGTATTGTCTTTTACAATTTTTTGAAACTGTAGATTTTCTGCAATTTTATTAATAACAAGGTTATTTATAAATTTTAAATTTGGTTCAAGGTCGGCTTTTGTTGGTAACATTTTTTTACGAGAGTCTTCAATTCTATCTTCTGCTATTCTTACTAAATTTGGAAGAATTGCTAATTGAAAACAACTTAGGGTTTTAAGCGATTCAATGCTATTTATCAGATTTTTTTCACCTGTATTTATATTGTGATTTTCTGTAATAAAATGCTCGTAAAGCGATTGCATTGTTTTAACTCTCAAATAACGTCGGTTCAACATTGTGATGTTCTTAATAATTTAATTGCAAAATTAACAAAATTTCCATTAAAAAAGAACTATATTTGATTATAACTATTGTTTTATTAATTATTTTAAAAAGTATCAATAGTCAAACAAAATGTTTTATAACGTTATTATATAGTTTAATGTGAATTTATTATTATTATTATAACTATGAAAAAATATATAATTAGTAATTTCAATAAATGTTTTTAAATTATGACTCAAATTATAATATATTGTATTTCAAATAGATAACAAATTTCATTTTTGATTAATTTATATTAAAGATTATATTAAACTCAACTATTAAATTTATATTAGAATTAAATTATGATTTTATTCTTGAAAAAAAGTTTATTTCTTTTGCAATATTAACAAAGCGTTGATAATAACTTTATTGATAAAAGGTGAAAAAATAATTTAATAGCTAATATTTTTGTAGAATGGAAGATTTATTAGATTTATCAATAGTTTTATATTGATTGATATTTCATATATAACAATATGGTAATTAAAATAAAATCAAAATGAGTTGAATATTATGAAAAAATGGTTCATATTATTTATTGTTTTGTATGTTTTTTTTGAGTTAGAAGTAAATGCACAATGTGGGCAACCATTTCAAAAAAATCATACTGTTGGAACTGTTGCACCAGTATCAAAGATAGTAAACTATTCAACAATATTATCAAATATATCAGGTAGTAATAAATGTTGGATTGCTCAAAATTTAGGTGCCGATCATCAAGCAATTTCTGCTGCCGACACTTCTGAATCTTCTGCCGGTTGGTATTGGCAATTTAATCGCAAGCAAGGATATAAAAATGATGGCTTAAATATCACACCTCCGTCATGGATAACTACTTCAATAGATGAAAATAGTGAATGGTTAATTACAAATGACCCTTGTAATTTATTATTGAATGATTTTTGGAGAATTCCTACATTTTCGGAATGGATAAATGCTGATACACTTAATGGCTGGAATAGCTCTAATAATATGTATGCTTCCGCTTTAAAACTACACTCTGGCGGTTTCCTCAGCTATTCAATAGGGTCGCTTGTGCTTAGAGGAAAAGGAGGTATGTTTTGGACTAATAAAATGGAAAACAACAATGGAGCATACAATCTATATTTTGGTAATAGCTTTGCATATATGTGTTCTAGCGATAAAGCTTATGGAGCAACTTTGCGATGTATAAAAGACGATTGCACTCCAACTACTGCTATTGCCGGACCAGACCAAATAATTTGTGGAACTTCAACTCTAATAGCAGGCAATATGCCAATTGTAGGAACCGGACAATGGACTGTTGTTAGCGGATTAGGCGGCTTATTTGGAGATACTTTATCAAATAACACAACTTTTAGTGGCTTTGCAGAAACTACATATAAATTATTGTGGAAAATTACAAATTCTACATGTTATCCATCTATTGATACAGTTACAATTTCTTTTAAGTCAAACCCAACAATAGCAAATGCCGGTATAGACACTTTGGTATTCGACTCATCATATACATTATCAGCCACTAATCCATTAGTTGGAAACGGTCAGTGGAGCATAATTAGTGGAACTGGTGGCTCATTTGAAAACTCTCACCTTTATAATTCAGTATTTAACGGAATAAAAGGAAATGTTTACACTTTACTATGGACAGTATCTAATCCTCCTTGTTTACCTTCAATAGATAGTGTTAAAATAACATTAGCAAATATGCCAACTACAGCTTATGCTGGTGCCGATCAAATTGTTTGTGGAACATCAACTTCGTTAGCTGCTAATTTCCCGTTAGTTGGCTCTGGGCAGTGGGATATTATTAATGGCTCCGGAGGTTTGATAGGAAATAATAATCTAAATAATACAACTTTTACTGGTATAATAGGCAATACATATACTTTGCGTTGGACGATTTCAAATGCTTTTTCTACTGGCACTACTGATGAAGTTTTTATTTCATTTATTGCATTACCAACTGCAACAATTAGTGGAACAAATACTGTTTGTTTAAATACACCTACCCCAAGTGTTGTTATTAATAACCCTCGAAATATTCCTACTATTGTTACATATAATATTAATGGGGCTAATCAAAGTACAATTAATATTGGAGCAATTAACTCTTCTAATATTATAGCTCCAACAAATGTTTCTGGTATTTTTAATTATAATTTGGTTAATGTATCATATCAAACAGCTCCATTTTGTTTAAATTCAATAAATGGGTCAAGTACAATTACTGTAAATCCTTTATTGCCTGCAAGTGTTAGCGTAGCTTTAACTTCGGGAACAAATCCTATGTGTGCCGGCGATAATGCTACTTTTACTGCTACGCCTACTAATGGTGGAACTACACCTGCGTATCAGTGGAAAATAAATGGTAATAATGTTGGTACAAATAGTAATACTTTTTCGAGTAATGCATTAGCTAACAACGATATAGTAACTTGCGTAATGACTTCAAATGCTGTTTGTGCTACACAAAGTCCGGCTACTTCAAATGCAAGTACAATTACTGTAAATCAATTTCCAACATTAGCTAATGCTGGACAAGATAAAACAATATGTGGAACATCAATTTTATTATCGGGTAATTTACCATCGATAGGAACTGGAAGGTGGAGTATAATTAATGGTTATGGCGGTTCATTTATTGATTCTACATCAAATAAATCTACATTTATATGCTCATCACCGGAAACATATACTTTATTATGGACAATTTCTAATTCACCATGTGCTTCATATTCTGATACAGTAAAAATAACCTTTGATAATTGTGGGCTTAATTTAATTACTACACATTATATTGGCGAAGTTGCACCTGAAACCAAAACTATAACTTATAGCACCGCACCAAGTTCTCTTACAGGAAGTAACAAATGTTGGATTTTACAGAATTTAGGAGCCGATAATCAATCAGATACCGCAGCTTACAAAAATGAATCTTCTGCAGGTTGGTATTGGCAATTTAATCGTAAGCAAGGATATAAACACGATGGAAGTACTCGTACACCAAACACAACATGGATAACAACTAACCCAATTAATGGTGATTGGTCAGTGTCTGAAGACCCTTGTAGTTTATTATTAGGTAGTGGATGGAGAATTCCAACGCAAACAGAATGGTTTAACGCTGATGCAACTGGCGGTTGGGGCAACTATTATAGTGCTTATTCATCAGTTTTAAAATTGCATGGAGCAGGTCGTTTAGAAGGAGATGGCTCTTTAAATACAAGTACAAATGGTCACTATTGGAGCAGTACTCAATTAAATGTATCTTATGGACATAATTTATATATGCGAAATAACAATCCATGTTCTGTAAATACAAGTGATAAAATAGCAGCACTAACTATTCGATGCCTAAGAGATTATAATGAATCACCAACCGTTGCTTATGCAGGAAACGATCAATTAATTTGTGGTAATTCAACTGTATTAGATGCAAATAATCCAATAGTTGGTATTGGAACATGGTCAATAATTACTGGTTCCGGCGGTTCAGATGTAACAAGTGCTCCAAATAATACTAATTTTATTGGCACAGCAGATACAACATATACTTTAAGCTGGACAATTTCAAGTGGAAGTTGTGCTTCAACGGATACAGTTGTTGTTTCATTTGTTGCAAATCCAAGTGTTGCTAATGCTGGTGCAGATAAATCAATTAATGGCATTTCAACAATATTAGAAGCAAATAATCCAACAAATGGAATTGGAAAATGGAATATTATTAGTGGAAATGGTGGAATTTTAAGCGATTCGATGGCATACAATTCAACATTAACTGGAATTTCAGGCATAACATATACTTTGCGTTGGACAATTTCAAATGCTTTTTGTATAGCTTCAACAGATGAAATGGAAGTAAAATTTGATAATTGTGGTATTAATTTAGTAACTACACATTTGATAGGTGATATAGCTCCTGAAACAAAAACAATTAATTATATTAATGATACAACAAGTTTAGGTGGTACAGGCAAAAAATGTTGGATTTTGCAAAATTTAGGAGCCGATAATCAATCAGATACCGCAGCTTACAAAAATGAATCTTCTG
>CAZRCF010000203.1:0-5550 GCA_964598505.1 uncultured Lentimicrobiaceae bacterium
AAAAAGGTTATGCGTGCCGTTTCCGATAGCGGACCAACAGAGCAAAATCAACCTAAACCACAAGCAATTGAAAATCTTTTTAGCTTAATGAAAATTGTTTCAAAAGCAAATACAATATCGTTTTTCGAGGAGCAATATAATAATTGTACTGTAAAATATGGCGATATGAAAAAGCAACTTGCTGAAGATATGGTACTGTTTTGTACTCCAATTCGTGAACGTATTATAGAACTTGATAATAATGCGGAATATATACAAAAAGTTGCTCGAACCGGAGCCGAAAAAGCTCGTGAAAGTGCTCAAAAAACGATAAAAGATGTACGAGAAATAATTGGTTTTCGTTCTTTATAACAAACAATTAATGTCAACAGAATTAACAAATAATATTTTAGAAGAAAAGGTAATACTAATTGCGGTAACAACTCCCGAAATTGGATTTGAACATACGCAGGAATATCTTGCAGAACTTAGCTTTTTGGTTAAAACAGCCGGTGGAATTCCGGTAAAAACATTTATTCAAAACCTTACACGCCGCGACCCAAAACTTTTTGTTGGTTCGGGAAAAATGTTGGAAATTAAAGACTACGTAAAAGAAAATAAAATTGATATTGCCGTTTTTGATGATGAACTTACACCATCGCAAATTAGAAATATTGAAAAAATATTAGAGTGTAAAATTATCGATCGAACACATCTGATTTTAGATATTTTTTCGAAACATGCACAATCGGCACATGCCAAAACACAAGTAGAACTTGCTCAATATCAATACTTATTACCACGATTAACCGGCTTGTGGACTCACCTCGAAAAGCAAAGAGGTGGAATAGGTATGCGTGGTCCTGGTGAAAAAGAGATTGAAACCGACCGCCGTATTATTCGCGACCGTATTACACTTTTAAAAGAAAAATTAAAAATAATCGACAAACAAAAACTTACGCAACGAAGTAATCGTGAGCAGTTTGTTCGTATATCGTTAGTTGGCTACACAAATGTTGGCAAATCTACTTTAATGAATTTAATGAGCAAATCAGATGTTTATATTGAAAACAAATTGTTTGCAACACTTGATACAACAGTTAGAAAAGTGGTTTTCGATAATTTGCCGTTTCTGCTTTCCGATACTGTTGGTTTTATTCGTAAACTACCGCATGGTTTAGTAGAATCTTTTAAATCAACACTTGACGAAATTCGTGAATCTGACTTAATTTTACATATAGTTGATATTAGTCATCGCGAGTTTGAAGACCAGATAAATGTTGTAAATCAAACACTTGCCGAAATTGGTGTAGCTGATAAAAAAATGGTAATGGTTTTTAATAAAATTGATGCATATCGTTTTGTGCCTCAAGATGAAGACGATTTACTTCCACCTGAAAAAGAAAATATTTCGCTCGAACAACTTAAAAATACTTGGATGGCAAAAACAAATCAAAAATCAGTATTTATATCTGCGCGAAATAGAGAAAATTACGATGAATTAAGAAAAATAGTATATGAAGAAGCAAAAAAAATACATCAGGAGATATACCCATATAATAATTTTCTTTATTAATAATTTGAATTTGATTACAATAGGTTGTAACTTTACACGTTAAATAATATTCTATAAATAATAACAAAAAATAAACCAAAAAATGAAAAAAATAATTTCAATATCAATCATTCTGTTTCTTTCAATATCCTTAAACGCTCAGCAAGGAAACGATTCGTTATCATATAAAGGCAGTGCAAAAATTGAAAAAAACAAAGATAGACTAATTTTTAGTTTTAATAATAATATTTGGAATGGCTTACCTACGGATGTAAAACAACGTACTATTTCGCAAGGATATAGTGCCGCTTTAATGTTCGATTTTTTAACTTCTGAAAACAGTTTGTTTAGCTTTGGGTTAGGTCTTGGATATACTCGTAATCACTTATATTCTAATGCGGTAACAAAAATGAACCTTCCAACCGACAGAAACACAATAATGACACCAATAGCATCGGGTATTGATTACTCAAAAAACAAACTAACTTTTAGCTATTTGAATATACCTTTAGAGCTTCGTTTTAGAAGCCGAAACAATATTAGAGTTGCTGTTGGGTTACGTTCGGGGCTATTAATATTTGCAAGTTCAACATATAATGGAAAAAATCCTGATACTCAACTTTATGGCAATAACGGTCAAATTAAAATCGTAAATAATGATATTAGCAACAAAGAAAAATATCTTTTTGATATTACAGCTCGTGCCGGTTGGAAATTTGTAACATTAAATGGTTCGTATTCATTATCAAAAATGTTTGTTGCCGATAAAGGACCGCAAATATATCCTTACTCATTAGGCGTTTCGCTAAGTTTGTGGTAATTAATAAAATTGACATTAAATGGTTATTTATTTTTTTGTGGGGTTGATATTTTCTTCGTGTAACTTTGTGCACATCTTTTGTGTAACTTTGTGTAATAGCTGTTACACAAAAAACACAAAGGACACACAAAAAGCACGAAATTATTATGGATAATACGGTAGAAAATGAATTATCAAATATTATTATTGGGTGTGCAATAGAAGTTCACAAACAACTAGGTTCAGGATTATTAGAGTCAGCTTACCAAGAATGTTTACTATATGAACTATCAAAGGCTGGATTAGAAGTTGTTAAGGAAAAACCAATGCCAATAATATATAAAGATGTAAAATTAGATCACGGATATAGGATTGATTTATTGGTAAACAATAAGGTTGTAATAGAAATAAAAACCGTTGAACAATTCACGGAAGTGCATACAGCTCAAGTATTAACATATTTAAGATTAGAAAATTATAAACTGGGGCTATTACTAAATTTCTATGTAACTTCTCTGAAAAATGGTATAAAAAGAGTAATTAATTAATAATAGTACCTAAAAAAATAACCGATTTAATTGGTTTTGTACTATCTTTGAAAAAAAATTCTGTAATTTTAAACTTTTTAAACATATTTATTTATGAAAAAGTTAATTTTAATACTATTCGGAATTATCTTTATTATTTCGTGCAAAAAAGATGAAGATAAAGAAATTACTGTAACTGGAGAAATTAAAGATCCTACCGGAGCAGCAATTTCGGGAGTTCGCGTTTCATTACAAGGAACTATATTAAGTGGGGGAACTTATAATACAGGTTTTTCGGAAATGGCTTATGCAACTACCGATGCCGGGGGCAAATACGAAATAAAAACTAAATGGCAAGTTGTTAGTAAATATAGAATTATAGCAATAAAAACAAATTTTTTTGATTATAAAACCGAATTAACTTCTAACACTATTCCTGCAGGAGAGAGCTATACTAACAATATTTTAGTTTATCCTATAGCTTGGATTAAATTAAATGTAGTTAATACGTCGGGTTGCGATTCAAATGATGTAATTTCATATCGTATTTCATCACCACCATCGCAAGTGGGCTTTGATTGTTGTTCAAATGAATATTTTATTGGGAAAGGGCAATTTTTTTCGGCAGCAACAAAGTGTAAATCTATAGGCAATAGTAATGCAATTTTTGAGTGGAGCGTTCAAAAATCGGGAGCTATTCACACTTATCAACATAATATGTTTTGTGTAGCTTTTGATACTACAACTTTTAATTTGAATTATTAATAGTAGACTCTAAAAATTATTTTTTCTTACTTTTTGTAATTCTTCTAAAACTCTATTTCCTGCTTCATCAATATCGCTGCCTAAAGAGATAAAACCGTGATTTCGGATAATTATAAAGTTTTCTTTTTCAATAATTTTTAATACTTCGTTTATTAATTCTATTGAACCATAAGGTGTTTCGTTTTTGGTGGTAATATTATTGTAAATTTCAGCATTAATAATCTCATCGCAATGTCCATGAAAAATTGCTTGCACATCGGGGCGTTTTTTATAAATAGCAAAGTGTAGCATGCTTTCCGATGATGGCTCACGAAACCCTTCGGCATAAACAATTTTTTTATTTAAATCAACATCCCAAACACTAACAAATTTGTCAGCAGATAATCGATATTTTATTCCAATACTTGTTCCTGTTATAACAAAAGCGTTTCTATCAGGCGAAATACGAAAACTTAAATTTCCGGCAGAACCATTTTGAAAAGTTGGTGCCAAATTTTCTTTGTCGAAAACACTACACCAGTGCATTAATAATTTCAACTCATCGTTAAATTCAGGTTCAACTTCATCGATAAAAAATGTGCTAAAACGTACTCCTTCATATTTTTCGTTCATCGGTTTAATATTAATTTTGCAATTGCATTTCTTTTTGGTTCAATAATTCCTTTTTCGGTAATAATTCCTGTAATATATTCGGCAGGAGTAATATCAAAACTTGGATTTAAGGCTGCTGATAGAGGATTGCTTAAAAGAATAGTTTCAATTTCGCCATTTTTAGTAATTCCACTTTGCCACAAAACTTCATCTTCATCTCTATATTCAATTTTTATTTCATCACCACTTTTGCACTTTGAATCAAATGTAGAACTTGGTGCAGCTACATAAAAAGGTATATTAAAAGCCTTTGCACAAATCGCTTTTTCTAAAGTGCCAATTTTATTTGCTACATCGCCATTTATTGCAATTCTGTCGGCACCAACTATCATTAAATCTATCTTTTTCTGATACATTAAAAAAGCAGTTGCATTATCGGGAATTATTGTATGCGGAACGCCTTCTTTCTGCAATTCCCAAGCTGTAAGCCTTGCTCCTTGAAGTCGTGGGCGAGTTTCATCAACAAAAACATGAATTTTTTTACCACTACGATGTGCCACATAAATTGGCGACAAAGCAGTTCCAAAATCAACAAATGCCAGCCAACCTGCATTACAGTGAGTAGCAATATTAAAACCTGATTTTATAATTTCGTTACCAAATATACCAATAGCTTGCGAATCTGCAGCATCTTGATTAGCAATTGCTTGTGCAGCAATTAATGCATTTTCTTTGTTGTTTACACCTGCAGCAAAAACTCTTTCAATAGCATAAAAAAGATTACGAGCTGTTGGTCGAGTTTCTTCAATAAGTTTTCGGGCTTTAAAAATATATCGTTCGTAGCCATCATTGGGAGCTTGCAAACATGCTTGAGCCATAGCAAAACCGGCTGCTGCACCTATTGCTCCGGCACCTCTAACAGTCATAATACGAATATGATTTGCTGTCTCTTCAAAAGTGCTACTCTTAACAATTTTAAATGTAAATGGTAATAAATTTTGATCAATCATCATTACTACGCCATTTTCCATCCAAATAGTTCGATATTCTGTTTTTCCAATAAGCATTTTTATTTAGAGTGTTAAATTTGTTATATCAAATTTAATTAAAAAAAAACATTTCTACAACTAAATTGAATAAATATGCATATTTTTATTTACAATTCTATTTTTTATCAATTATTATTTTTTTTGAAAAATATTATTTTTTGCTTTATAGTGCTTTGTAATTCCGAGTGATATTGAGGATTTTGTCATTCTGAGCCATAGCGAAGAATCTCATTCACTTCGTTCAGCAAGAACTGTGTTAATTTGCAAATAAAAAATTAATATTTT
>CAZRCF010000204.1:0-5543 GCA_964598505.1 uncultured Lentimicrobiaceae bacterium
AATGTTAAAAAAGATTGGTTTGATGAAGTTTGCAATGTAAATGGCGGTGCAATTGCATTAGGTCACCCAATTGGTGCTTCGGGAAATCGTATTACAGTTAGTCTTATTCACGAAATGAAACGTACTGGAAAGCAATATGGTTTAGCTTCATTATGTATTGGTGGTGGTATGGGAACTGCTGTAGTTTTGAAAAATATTTGAAATTTATAATAATACTATTTGGGAGTGTTACTATAAGTAAAACTCCCAAATAGTATTTTGTATAACATAAATTCCACAACAACTATACTAACAAGCTAATAGCCATAAGATTAATGAAATACAACTAAATATATAAATTACAGATTTCCAATTAGTCATCAGATGACTTGCGGATTTAAGGTATAATATTAAAATTCGTAAAAATTAGTTTATAAAAATTTTTTAATAAGGAGGCTAAAATGGCAACAAACAACAATTCAAATAGTTTTTTAGATATTATATCTAATATTCAAATTGACAAACTTTTACATTTTTTTTATGGTTCAATTATAGCTATTATTGGACTTTTATGTTGGAAATTAGGAGCTCCATCAATTTCAATTTTTTTATTGCCTCTAATTGTTGGTGTTGCTAAAGAAATTTATGACCACTATAATAAAAAAGTTGTAAATATTTTTGATTTAATTTTTACCATTATTAGTGGAACAGCTATATATTTAATTATCGAATTTATTGGTCCTGTTTTACAATTTGAATAAAGGGCAAATATCTAAAATATTCAGCATTTATTATTAACATAAATAAATGAGAAATTTGGCACCTATGGCTTCAAATATAAATAACCCCATGCGATGCATGGGGTTATTTATGAAAAAGGAATAGCATATAAATTCTATAATAATTAGAACTTAACCGAATAAAGCTATTTAAAATTAAGTTTTCTGGTTAAACTGCCATTAATTAATGAATCGCGAGAGTCAGTATTAAGCAAATACTTATAAGTAAACATAAAGCGTGAAGAAAATAACCCAATCCCTCCATTAATATTTGAAATTATAGGTCTTTCTTCAATAATGCTATAATTTGACCCACTAGTTTCAATATAATCTGAATAATTTTTACCTGCAGCCCATATTTTCAAACGGAGAGTATCGGCATAGCGTTCAACATTTGGCATAACATCAATTTTTGCAGCCAATTTACTATAAAAAGAACTAGGTGTCCAAACAAAACTAACTTCTTGCCCTCCAGTTTCACTTGTACTCGAAGACTTTCCTAAATCAATTTCGATAGGACCTTTATGCACAGTTACATTTGTAATAGTATTTGTTTCAAAATAGTAAAATTCAAAAGCTGCTTGATAACGCTTTGAATTTGATGTTGACCGTATTGGAAAAGATATGGAATTATTATTAGCATAATTATAAACTGAAGCTTTAGTTACAGAATCCATAAAAGCTATTATATTATAAGGATTATGTTTTGAATTATAGTATGATTTAACTAACGAAGTTGTTGAAGATGCTATTATTTCACCAGTATATTTATTTTTTATATTTAACTCGAATTCAGCATCTTTATTTAATACTGCATTACTAAAGTACAAAATTTGCTTTGGATAATGAAAAATGCCTGATTCTTTGGCTATCGCTGTTGTAGTATCAAAAGAGATTTTTGATTGAACACCATTACTCAATGTTTGTATTAAGTACACTTCTATTGAATCGTAAAATGAATAATTATCTAAATTATTAGCAGCAACTAATACATTTTCTTCGGTTAAAAATGATTTATATATTTTTAAATAATGTACCGAATCTTTATGATTTAATAACCCATAAACAACAGTTACAAGCTTATAATCTCCATTTATATTTAAATCGTTTTTACATGAATTAAATGTAATTAAACATATTAAAACTAAAAAAAACCAACTTTTTTTTATCATATATATTTTAAATTATGTGGGGCTATAAAAATTAGATTTTAGAAGCAAACATTTTAAATTGGCATACGTTAGCTGCTGCATGGTAACTAATTTGTAGTAAATGATTTTTTATTTACCGGTTACCTTTTACCTGCTACATTTTTACCAGTACTCGTTTAACGAAAAAAAGAAATTTTCAGAAGTCCCGTTATATTATTAATTGAAAAATCATTATAATTTTTACAAATATAATAAAAATTTTACACACAATATTTATTTCTCAATAATTATCTGTAATTTTACTTTCAATAAATTATTGATGAATTCAAAAATATTAATTTTCGAGGCTAATAATATATATTTAAATGGTGAATGGTAAACGGTGAATAGTGAATAAGGAAATAGTGAATAAGTAAATCACCCAATAACTTAATATCTGAAAATCAAACATAATATCTGAAAAACAAAATGATTATTATAAAAAAAAATCTAATTATAATAAATGTAGTTTTATTAACAGCTTGTGCTCAAATAGTTTCACCAACTGGAGGTGAAAGAGATTCAAATCCGCCAAAAATATTAAAAATTGAACCTTTAAATAGCTCAATAAATTTTTCAACTAATATTATTAATATTACTTTTGATGAATTCTTTGAAGTTATTAATCCAATTGAAAATGTTATGATTTCGCCTCCATTGAATAATCAACCGGAATATAAAATTAAAGGTAAAACATTGCAAATAATGTTTCAAGATAGTTTGAAACTTAATACAACTTATACAATATTTTTTGATAATTGCATAAAAGACATAACTGAAGGAAATACAATACCTGTCTTTGATTATTTTTTTTCAACTGGTAGCAATATTGATTCTGCCAGAATTGAAGGCAAATTAATTGATGCACTAACAAATCTTCCCGAAAAAAACGCATTTATTATGCTGTATAACAATTTAGATGATTCGCTGCCAATAACAACTAAGCCATTATATATTAATCGAACCAACGAAAAAGGCGAATATAGGTTTAACCATTTAATTAGAGGAAACTATAAAATATTTGCTCTTTCCGACAAAAATAACAATTTGATTTTCGATCAATTTACCGAAAAAATTGGCTTCTTATCAAATCCTATTACAACCAATACTTCAACAGAAAAAATTGAAACAAATTTTTCGTTTTTTTATCAAGCAGATACTGTTCAAAAATTATTAAAAATATGGAACAAACAAAAAGGAATTACAACTTTTGCTTTCAGAAATAGCACTTTTTCGGCTGATTTGAAAATTATTGGTGATACTGATTTGAAAAAAAGTTTTATAAAAGAGACCAACTTATCGGGTGATACCATAATTTTGTACGATTTAGATTTAATTTCAGACACTTTACAACTTGCTATTAATGATAAATATTTTTCCGATACAATAACTTTTACCCCAAGTATTGAACAAAAAACAATTAAAAGAAAAAATTATATTGAGCCAAAACTTAATTGCAACATTAGCAATGCAAATGAATTATATAAAAGCACAATTATTACTTCCGATTATCCAATAAAGGGTTTTAAAAATGAGAGTTTTCAGTGTTTTAAACTTGGCAAAGATACAGTTCAAATTCCTATATCGGTAAATTATATTGATAGTTTGAAAAAAATATTAAAAATTGATTTTCAGAAAACCGATAGAACTTCTTATAATTTAATTGTAAATGCAGGTGCATTGTTAGGATACAATAATCTTTCAAATGATACTTTAAAACAGCAGTTTACAGTTTTATCGGAAGACGATTATGGTAATTTGCTTATTAATGCCGAATGTAAATCGCAAAATCAATTTATTATTCAACTAATTAACGATAAAGAAAATATTATTGACGAACAAATAATTAATAATTCAAAAGTATTGCAATGGCGAAATTTGCTGCCAGGAATTTATAAATTAAAAGTTATTTACGATTCAAATAATAACAAAAAATGGGATACAGGTAATTATTATTATAAATTGCAGCCCGAAAAAATTATATTTTTCCCAACGCCAATACAAATTAGACCTAAATGGGATATTGAAGAAAATTTTGTAATTGAATAACTTATAAGGGGTTCTAAAAATTAGATTTTTCGAGGCAAACAAAATTTTAAAACTGCAGTTTACTATGGTAAACGAGGATTTATAAATTGCAGTTTAACGAAAAAAAAGCAATTTTTAGAAGTCCTGTTATTAATATATCTTTTTTAGAGCTTGTAATATATAAAAGCTTAAAGTTTTATTTTAAATACACAGCACTAATAGTATCTTGATCGGCACCACTATTAACAAAATATTGCCAGTTTATTTTTGTTGTACCAACAAGATTACCAGAACCTTGAGCTATTAATCCAGTAGCAATTTGCTGGTTAGGCAACGAAATGTTATTTCCATTTACATAAGCAAAAGCACTATCGGCGCCATGAAAATTGATAAGCCAAACTTTTGTACTATTGTTATTATCAATTTTTATATTTACTGAG
Source organism: uncultured Lentimicrobiaceae bacterium (assembly GCA_964598505.1). Classification (GTDB taxonomy): domain Bacteria; phylum Bacteroidota; class Bacteroidia; order Bacteroidales; family WCHB1-69; genus CAZRCF01. The sequence continues at coordinate 4,417 of CAZRCF010000204.1, forward strand.
TAATTTTGTTTCGAAATAACCTCATCACTAACATTCCAAGTGCCAACATAAACATCTCTGTCGTCAACAACTACATCGGGATCATCTTTTTTGCACGATGATAAACTAATAAATATAGTATAAATAAAAATTATACTAACTAATTTCAAAAAAGTTTTCATAATATTGATTTTTAGTTTTACAAATTATTTTTCAAAATTAATTTTATAATCGTTCCATAATGTTTCCATTTCATCAATTTTCATACCATTAATTGATATACCTTTTTCGTTTGCAATTTTTTCGATATAGTTAAACCTATTAATAAATTTAATATTAGTTCTTTCTAATGCGTCTTCGGGATTAATATTTATAAAACGTGAATAATTAACTAATGCAAAAAGCAAATCACCAAATTCTGCTTCAATCAAGTTATGAGGTGCTTTTTTATCAATTTCCGATTTAAATTCGTAGAGTTCCTCTTTTACCTTGTCCCAAACTTGTTCGGAGTTGTCCCAATCGAAACCTACACCACGAGCTTTTTCTTGTATTCGGCATGCTTTAACCATTGCCGGTAAAGATTTTGGAACTCCGCTTAAAACTGTTTTATTACCTTCTTTGAGTTTTATTTTTTCCCAATTCGATTTAACTTCGTCTTCGTTTTCTACTTTTACATCTCCAAAAATATGAGGATGTCTGTTTATTAATTTCTCGCAAATACCATTTAACACTGATGTTATATCAAAACTGCCTTTTTCGGAGCCAATTTTGGCGTAAAAAACCAAATGTAGCATTAAATCACCCAACTCCTTGCGTATTTCATCATCATCACCACTAATTATTGCATCAGAAAGTTCGTAGGTTTCTTCAATTGTTAAATATCTAAGACTTTCAAAAGTTTGTTTTTTATCCCAAGGACAATCGGCACGCAATTCGTCCATAATATTTAATAATCGTTCAAATGCTTTTAATCTTTCGTCCATAATGATTTTTTATTTTTTATTAGAGAGAGTAAACGCAATTTTAAAATATATAATTACAAATATTTTAGTATGCTCTCGCAAATATAACTCTTTGGATTGATGTTTTTCCGGAATAAACACATACTCCTTTTTCTTGCGGATTATTTAATGGAATACAACGAATAG
>CAZRCF010000205.1:0-5481 GCA_964598505.1 uncultured Lentimicrobiaceae bacterium
TGGCAGGGAGAGCCTCTCACACCACTGTACGTACGGGTCTCGTATACAGCGGTTCATTAAGATGTGGAGCAACTTTTTCGTAATAAGTAAGCATAGCTTCGTAAACTCTATGATAACAGACTTTAAAAACATTTTCTTATAATTTTATTTTAACAAATTATCTGTTTTTTTAGAAAATATCACACAAAATTTTGAAACCTCGTTAAATCGCTTTAGATTTGAGCAAATTTTAGTAATAAATGGAGGTTTTTAGACGGACTGCCGTTATTACAGAAAAATGCAAACTTTGAAAAAATGAATTATCTTTGTTGGAAAAAAATGTAATATCAATAATATGAGTAACCTAAACGTAAACAAAGATGGTTTTTATTCAAGGATAATAGACTTACTCAAAACAGCAAGAAAGATTGTTGTTCAATCGGTTAATAAAACCATTGTGGCTACTTATTTTGAGATTGGTAGATTGATTGTTGAAGAAGAGCAACAAGGAAAATCTAAAGCAGAATATGGTCAAAATATAATAACTGAACTATCACATAAACTGACAACTGAATTTGGAAAAGGCTTTTCGACTACTAACCTAAAGCAAATGAGAACATTCTACCAAACCTATTCAAAAGGTCAGACACTGTCTGACGAATTAAGATTAAGTTGGTCGCATTATCTAATGTTAATGAGAATTGACAATCTCGAAGAACGTAAGTTTTATGAAATAGAAGCTGCCGAAAACAGTTGGAGTTTAAGAGAATTGCAACGTCAATTTGATACATCGCTTTACGAAAGATTAGCATTGAGTCGAAATAAAAATGAAGTCAGAAGACTATCCGAAAAGGGACAGATAATTCAGAAAGCTCAAGATTCACTCAAAGAACCTTATGTGTTAGAATTTTTAGGGTTACCCGAGGAGACGAAATATTCAGAGACAGAATTAGAACAAAAATTAATCGACAAATTAGAGCACTTTTTGCTTGAATTAGGAAAAGGCTATACTTTTGTAGGACGGCAAGTAAGATTTACATTTGACGATAAACATTTTCGGGTAGACTTAGTTTTTTATAACCGTTTGCTTCAATGCTTTGTGCTGATTGACCTGAAAATTGGAGAAATTGCACACCAAGATATCGGACAAATGCAAATGTATGTTAATTATTACGACAGATTTGTGAAACTTGACACTGAAAATAAAACGATTGGAATTATTCTTTGTAAAAAGAAAAATGACACATTGGTTGAAATCACACTCCCTGAAAACAACGAACAAATTTTTGCCAGTAAATACATGACTATTTTACCAAGCAAGCAAGAATTGAAAGAACTTATAAATAATAAACTTGACAGCTAAAAGAAACAAACCCCTAACAACAAAGCCCTGCCGCAGGCGCAACACATGGCTACTTACGCCTGCTTGCCAACGTCAGACTGTCTAAAACCCCAAATTCCCTTCATTTTATTAACAGTTGTATTTTAAACAATTATCTGTTTTTTTAGAAAAAAATCACAATATATTTTGAACCCTCGTTAAATCGCTTTAAATTTGAGCAAATTTTATTAATAAATGGAGGTTTTTAGACGGACTGACGTTAGGCAGCATTTTAAAATGTCCTATTAACAGCATAGATAAATATATAATTTACAGATTAGATAAGAAAGGGAGGATTATATCGAACATAAAATAGCTGCAGATAATGTGGTTCCATATCTTATAAGATATAGAAATCGTAGATATAAAAGTGCGATGATAACTTTAATGATAACCTTCCCATTAGTATCAATTGTTTTATATTCTAAATTGGAGTATGAGGACAATGGAATTAGAACCTTAATGATTATATTAATAATTATTGGCTTATTTACTATTTCATTAATTAAATATTCAATTTCTCTTTTTATTAAAGACTTAAAGAAAATAACTAAATCATCAATAATACTAAATAATACCAGTATTATACAAGATTTATTAGAAATAAAAGAATTCAGTTATTCAGAAATAAGCGTGATTCATAAACGTAAGTTTGGATTAATGATTCTAAGGGGGAGATTTCTTAGGAAAATAGATTATTTGAGACCAAAAAGAAGCCCAGCTGGAATATTAGATTCTAATGTGATATTTATACCTTCCATTATTAATAATTACGATGATATTGTTTATCATTTAGTGCAAAATTGTAATAATGCTATGAAAATAGGAATATAAAAAAGAACGCTGCATAATCGAGAATCCTGCCCTACCAGTAATTAGCTGGCAGGTAAAGCCTCTCACACCACTGTACTTAGTGGTCTTGTATAAAGCGATTCATTAATATGTGTGGCACACTTATTTCGAAATAATAAAATATGATTTGATGTGTTTTACAGCAATCCCAAATCGAGCATTGCTTCTTCCGACATCATTTCGGTACTCCAAGGTGGTTCAAAAGTAATATCAACATTAACTCTATTAACACCTCTAATATTCATAATTTCGTCTCGAACCATTGCAGGTAAAGTTTCGGCTGCCGGGCAATTTGGTGCTGTAAGGGTCATTAATATTTGAACATTATTTTCCTTATCAATATTAATTTCGTATATAAAACCTAATTCCCAAATATTTACAGGTATTTCGGGGTCGAAAATATATTTACAGCGTGAAATAATTTCGGTTTCAATTGGGGTAGGATTTTCAATTTTTAACATAATTATTTACCTTGTTTTAATTTAAAAACCATTGCATACATTTTTATTTGCTTAATCATTGAAACTAAACCGTTAGAGCGTGTGGGCGAAAGATGCTCTTTAAGTCCAATTTTATCAATATATTCGAGTTTTGCATCTAAAATTTCATCGGGAGTTCTTTCGGAAAGCACCCTAATAAGCAAATTTACAATTCCTTTTGTAATTATTGCATCGCTATCGGCAGTATAATATACTTTTCCATTATTATACTCGGCAAACAACCATACTTGCGATTGGCAGCCACTAATTAAATACTGTTCGGTTTTATATTTTTCGTCAATTTTGGGCAAACTTTTACCAAGTTCGATAATATAGTTATATCGATCCATCCAATCGTCGAAGTAACTAAATTCGGAAATTATTTTATTTTCAGCTTCTAATAGTGTCATTATTCTTTTATTTTATCAAGATATTAATAGTTTTTCTAATTCTTTTTTTAGTATTGGCAAATGATTTTTAATTATATCAAATACATCTTCTTCATCAATTCCAAAATAATCGTGAGCAATTATATTTCTGAAAGCATATATTTTTCGCCATTCTACAAAACTGTTTAAATTACGATATTGTTCACTTATTTTTCCTACAATTTCTGCTAATGCAATAAAGTTCATCAGAGTAGCGTCAAATGTTTTATAATCATCAGAAAAATCATCAGGGTTATTAATCTTTTCTGTATATTCAAAAATTCTTTCAATTGTTAAAAGCATTTGCTTTATTAAAATTATATCTTTATTATACATATATAGTATCTTTTAAAATCATCTCTTTAAATAAAGGTTTAATAGCACGTTCGCGACAAATATCAATATTATGATTAAATTCAATTATTAACAATTCTCGTAATTTTTGTTTTTTTTCAAAAATATTTTCCGTTCCTTTTGGCATTTCAATAATAATATCAATATCGCTTTGTTCGGTTTGTTCGTCTCGTGCATAAGAGCCAAAAAGACCAATTTTTTCAACACTAAATTGTTTGTTTAAATAGTCTTTGTTTTTCAATAAATAGCTTAAAATATCTTGTTTTTGTAACATAATTTCTAATTATATATTATTCAATTTTTTCTTTAATGAAGTTTTGTGCCAATTATTTTCATAAACTCTTGACGGGTATTATATTGATTTAAAAAAGCACCGGTAAAATCGGAAGTAGTTGTAACTGAATTTTGTTTTTGCACTCCACGCATCGACATACATAGGTGAAGGGCTTCAATTACAACCGCTACACCTAATGGGTGAAGTGTGTTTTGAATACAATCTTTAATTTGTGTTGTAAGTCGCTCCTGAACTTGCAAACGACGCGAAAAAGCATCAACAATACGCGGGATTTTACTTAAACCAACAATATAGCCATTTGGTATATAAGCTATATGTGCTTTGCCAAAAAATGGAACCAAATGATGCTCGCAAAGCGAATAAATTTCTATATCTTTTACAATAACCATTTGTTTATAATCTTCTTTAAACATTGCAGATTTCAAAATTTCTTCAGGATTCAAATCGTAACCATGAGTAAAAAACTGCATTGCTTTTGCAACTCGTTGTGGCGTATCTTGCAATCCTTCACGATTTGGGTCTTCGCCAAGCAATGATAATATTTCCGAATATAATGGTTTTAGTTTTCCAATTATTTCATTATTATAATTATCAACTCTTTGATAACCATCCATTGAATTATCTTCAAACATATCGTTTTCTATTTCCGATAAAGTTTTAGTTTTTCTTTCAGCCATTTTATTTTTTATTCGTTTTGAATAATATTGGTTTTCAAAAATAAATAATTTTAATGAAAAATATTTATAATTCTACTTTGTTTATAAAACATTTATTGTTTAAAAATATGATAATATATTTTTATAGTAAATTATTATAAATACAATGCGTTATATTACAATTTATTATGAAGATATTCCACCCGAAACAATAAATTTCATTACTTCGGTTGATGATGCGTTTAATTTTGTTATTTGAGTTACAGGAACTATAAACAAATCGCCGGCAATTGAAACCGACATTGGAAAATATACTGCAACCTTTTCGTTGTTTAAACCTAAAACATGTAAATCCTCTTCCATAATAAATCCAACCCTTTCAAGTCCGGTTTCTGTCATTTTTACTAATACCGGTTGGTTAAATTTCTTTTTTTGCCCTACAAATGCCGAAACTAAATCTTTTACCGAAGTATAAATAAGCTTAACTAAAGGAGTTTTTTCAATAATTCCTTCAAAATATTTAAGTATCGGTTTATGAATTATTTTAGCACTTAACCAACCAATTATGGTTATAGCAAATAAAATTATAACGATACCCAACCCCGGTATTTTTGTTACCAATAAACTATTGAAAAACATAAATAATTTAACCAATACATAAGCTGTAATACAAATTGGTGCTGTGTAAAAAAGACCTTGAAAAAAATAATTGGTAGCTTTTTTAATATAAAAATATAATATTTGTTTTGACATATAATTAAGCTATTTTGATGATGTTATTAATAATAAAGATAAAACGATTATTGATTATTTCTAAATACGAAGATAATTAAAACACAAAGATAATCATTTTTGAAACGAGCCATGAAAATTCATTACACAAAAAATAATTATTATTTGGCGAGTTCCTTATGACAATTAAAAACAATAAAAATGAACGTATAAATTTTTAACAAAGTATATTATTCAAAAGTAATAGGATGACTATTGATTTCTTTGAATTTTAAGCAATATTTTATTAAATATACAATTTTTTATTAATTTTTGAGTTTGTATG
>CAZRCF010000206.1:0-5461 GCA_964598505.1 uncultured Lentimicrobiaceae bacterium
AGCAACACTGATAAGCATAATATCAGCATATTACAAACACGCTTATATGATATTAGATTCATATCAGTATATTATTATTTTATTATAGTCTTTGTTTTTTTTTCTTTTCCCGAAGGGGGGGAAGGGGGCATAAGCAACACTGTTAATTTAATATATAAATGCTGGTCTATTACATTTATATAGTTTTATAAATATTATAATAATTCTAAAAACTAGCGATTTAAAAACAAACTTGGCGGATAAAGCCTATAAATAAGACCATTTTTTGAAAGACATTTTTTTTAACAACACAAAAAAACCATTAAAAAAAAAATGGTTTTTAAAAAATGGTGAACTCTTATAAAATAACACGCTATCAACTTGCAGATGACAAACAAGATGTAAACCTTTAAATTTCGTTTGTATAGGGAAATTTCAGGCGGAGCCAGTGCAGTTTTTTATGTGGCAAAAAATCAAGGATTGAGGGTGTTTTTATGTTAAAAATATGGGTGTGTCTATGGCACGAATCACACAATAAAGATAGATTTGAAAGGGCATTATAATTGCAGTTGCTATTGATGTGGTGTAAATGCAAACTTGCGAAAGTTTTGTTGCAAAGTTGACAGACACTGCCATTTTCATACATTAATAAAATTTTGAGGGTGTTAAATGAAAAAGGCTTTATACGTTTGACTGGCATTGTAATTTATTTTGGTTTATGACCTGGATAATATCTAAAAGCCATTGAGCAAATAAAATAGGAGTATAATTTCTGTATTTTTTTGGGCTTTCCTTTATTTTTTGTTTGCTTTTTTTTGAATTTGATATGGTGTACTCTATTGCGGAAAAATTTAAAGGTATAGGGGGCAATTGACTTGGCGAACAACCGACGATGTATAAATATGTTTTTTTTTGCGCAACATGACCAAACCAATGTTGATTGACTGAAATAATAAAACCGCCGTAACTATCAGGTACAGGCGTTAATGGTGCATATTTGTGAAAAAGTGAACTCCCTGCTGGATGTTCTAAAATACCGCCGTATTTTCTGATGCGAATCAAGGACCAAACTGCGAGCCATTTCTCTCCAGGATAAAAATTTGATAATGTTTTTAAGCGTGACCACATACGGCAGGGTGGGTGATAAATTGCTGGAGTGGTGTTTGAAACATTTAAAGCATTGCGTTTGATGTCATAAACGTCGCAATTTAATGTTTTATAAATGCTTTTTTCTTCGCAAAATAATATGCTAGTCATATTTAAATGATTTGTTAGCTGGTACATGGATAATTTATATGGATTTTATAATCATGCAAAATTTTATAAAATATTCCTTTAAAGCCGTTTGAAATTTTAGAAACATTATAATAAATGCAAGTGCAAAAATCATGAAAAAAAACTTTAATTGATTTATCTAAAAAAATAAAATCATTAATGAAATCTGTCGTGCGGTCGTGGAACATGGTAACACCATGACAAGCTGATAAAGAAAGAGAGCAGAACCATAAACGCATGCGACCGCAATTCTCGGGGGTGTCGTATTCGTTGCGTTTGGCGTTTGGGTCTGCGCTTTTGCTAAAATATTTGGCGATGTATGCGCTGATGTTGTTAAACGAGCGAACGCCTTGCACGTTCACGCTGGGTGGCTCTCCTGCTCCGTTTATTTTCATGTCGTTAAATTTAAGAATTATATCGTCTTTAGATAAGTCGGCGTGGTCATAATCTGCGATAAAGTCCGTTAGGGTCATATTTGCAAATTTTTCTTTATAGCGGTCAACATAGCCGAGTTTGTTTATTATTCTGTTCCATATTGATTTTATAAAAAAAAAGTCCAAATATATATCGGTAGCTAGATGATAATGTACGTTTCCGTTTTTTTGGTATTCTAATTTCCAAAGATAGTTTTTCATGCCGGTGCGAGTGCGTAACTCGGTTAACAATTGGTTAAAACATTGAGAAGTGATATCTTTTGAAGTGTGCATTTGTTTGCTTGGCAATGTGAAGGTATAAAAACCAATCTTGAAACCGATTACAATTTTTTTTGAATAGCTTGTAATGTTTCTTTTGGGTGCGAAGTGATACAGCCATGAAATCTTATCCTTTATTTTTTTCTGTGCTGACTTTGATAACTCGAAATTGTGAGCTGATGTCTTAAAATTTTTTGTTTGCTGCAATATGTATCTTTTTGGAGGGGGTGCGTCGTGGGTTTGGCTATTGGCTTTTTGGGTGTAAATAGCTATTTTGTTTGGTTGGATTTTGATAATTTGTTCGGTTCTGTATTGAAATTCTTTTTGCATGATGATGATATTTTTGAGTTGTCGGAACTTAGATAAACAAAATAGACTAAAGGCAATTTGAAAATAATTGCTTGTTGTGAGCGAGTTTTAAAATTGAGCTTTCTAGGCTTTGAAGTTCTTTTTTATTGTCCAATAATTCTGCCGAAATGGTTCTTGCGTAAGCGGTTAAGCCATTGTACGCAAGTTCATTATAAAGGTCATATTTAAGCGTGGCGCATTTGCGTGATAAATAGTTTAATTTGGAAAGAGTTAGTTCGATTCCTACGCTTAAGTTAATAGCATCTTTTACAGTGATTTCATAAAATTGTGGGTTTGTTGACATGATGATAAAATTTAAGATTAATATTTATTTGTGTTTGCGTGTATGCCTACGGCGTGAGATTTACACCATTAGCAATTTATTTAATGTGCTATAAAAAAAATACACGCCTTTACAAAAAAATAAATAATATCATCTGTAGGGCGTGTAATAATTGCTATAGGTGGTATCCGCTTTCTCAAGGCGGAACATGCAAATATTTGAGAAAATTTTTTGATCTTCAAAAAAAATTTACGAAAATTTACGAAAACAAAAAAAAACCTTGCTTATGTTTTGGTCATAAACAAGGTTAAAAAATGAGGGTTTGAGGGTGTTGGGTTATGCTACAACAGATGCAGTAACCTTTTGAAGAGGTGATACTTGACCGCTGGCAACAACTCTGCGGAGACCGATTTGGATATTAGCGCCAATGGCTGGTGTGCCATATTTAGCCACATAAGCCAAATAAACTTCGCCAGTATCTTCAAAGTCGGTTCCTACTGCAGTAAAACTGCCTATGAGGCGGAATTGATTTTTTGCGTATGATTTACCTGGCGATAATGAAGGCGTTGCGTAAACCAAAAGTTTAACATCTGTTTCTAATTCAGTGGAAAATGCTATGCGTAGCGTTTCTGACGATAAGTCAAAATCTGCTGAAAGATTTACCGGCAAGTTTACATTTTCTTTTGCTGGTGCTGATGTTAGTAAAGGAAAACCGCCATTTGTAGTGTTCATGTTCAAGCCAACATAAAGGTTGTTTCCGCTTGGGGTTCTTTGGTCGCCAAAGATATCTGTTCCAATAAAGTCGTTAACAGCGCTATTGAACGAAAGTCTTTGAGCGTCTGTTAATAATGGCCAAGAACTCGCCAAACCGCCAAGGGTTGCACGTTGTGCGGTCTGCGCCTGGGTTTGTGGGTTTGTTGGGGTTGATTTAGTACGCAAATATTTACCGCCTCTGTTTTTGCTGACAACGTGTCCGCCGATTTTGCCCGAGCCATCTACGACTAGAGCACCAAATTTTAGTTTCATGATATAGGGTTTTAAGGGTTAATTACTGATTGAATGAGTTGGCTTCCTTCCTCTGTACTTGCGCCAACTAAAACCGCCAAAAAAGATATTACTTGTAAGGCGATTCTTATTATTTTTTTTATTTTGTCTGGTGTGTTCATAAAGCTCTATATTTAAAGTTTAGGCAAAGATAAAAAAAAAACAAATACGGAACAACATCGGTTAAGAAAAAGTGCGTCAGCGTTAAAATGTGTGTTTTTGTAGGCTATATTTCCTTAAACGCCAAATCCGGAAATGCTTTTGGGGGCATGCCTAAATTTCCCATATTGGCAACACCATATAAATAATCGGTTTCGACACCATCTGTTAAATGCGTTACGCTTCCGATGATAGTTAATTTATTCGCAAGATTTTCAGGCTCTTGTCGACCTGGATATACGCCCAAATAGAGTCTAAAATTTAAGGGCGTCAATCCAGTTGCGCGCATTTCTCTTTGTACTTGCAAAAAGTAGTTTTGAACTTGATTAAAAGGAAAATCAATAAAATCAGTATTTTCAGTTTCCAAAACTGTGTCAATTTCAGGCAGAACATCAGAAATAAATCTTTGTGTCATTTCGTTAGCTAATGATGGGGTTATTTTTACCATGGTTTAAAAATTTAAGTGATTAAAGCACAAATTTATATAAAATTATTTTAATAACAATTTTTAGGCGGTCGGGGTCGTTTGGCTCTCTGTGCAGATTTGAGCAAAGAACCGACGGCACGAGGAACGAAGTGCAGGCGGTTTTTGTGATAAATATGATCAGAAAGACAAACAAAAAACAAAAAAAAACCGCTGACGCGAAAACGCTAGAATGTCGTTTTTCGCATCCGAAGGCTTTAGTGGGTTGCACGCTAGGGCGGTGCAACCACAAAAAAATGCAACCCCTGCCCCAATTTTGCACAATGTCGCCGCAGCTTTGCGACAGTGTCCCGCAGGGCATTGCGCAAATGCTGAATTGTGCGAAGTTGGGGCAGGGGTTGACCTATGAGAATATTAACTGCGGAAATTCACACGAGTTACAGCGGAAATTCACACGAGTTACAGCGGAAATTCATGCTTAAGAAATAGTTATAAAAATTTTTTCTTTGGTGTGTGCCTTGCTTATTATCGAAAATAGTTTATTGAAAGCCAATTTTGATTTAAGTAGTTTATCTTTTGCAAATTGTGAGCCGCATAATATGCAACCAAATGTGTCGGCTGGGGTGTTGCCCGAGTGTATACGTATGCCCTTAAAATAAGGCACGTTTAATAATAATGGCAATGGTCTTTTAAACTTGTTAGAATAATTAATTATCAATTCATATGTACCTCTCGGAACTGCGGAAATTCCGTATAGTTTGCTTTTGATAGTTTTATTTTCTAGACGTCTGTCCGAATCTTCCAACGAAAAACAAATAAAAACATTATTGATATATAAACTTCCTATCGTTGATGATTCAGTAAAAATCTGTCGTATTAACTTAATTTCCATGATGCAAATATATGTATTATTCGTTTTCTGCATTACATGCTTACTTTTTTATTATTATTTTATTATAGTCTTTGTTTTTTTTTCTTTTCCCGAAGGGGGGGGAGGGGGCATTAGCAACACTGATAAGCATAATATCAGCATATTACAAACACGCTTATATGATATTAGATTCATATCAGTATATTATTATTTTATTATAGTCTTTGTTTTTTTTTCTTTTCCCGAAGGGGGGGGAGGGGGCATTAGCAACACTGATAAGCATAATATCAGCATATTACAAACACGCTTATATGATATTAGATTCATATCAGTATATTATTATTTTATTATAGTCTTTGTTTTTTTTTCTTTTCCCGAAGGGGGGG
>CAZRCF010000207.1:0-5409 GCA_964598505.1 uncultured Lentimicrobiaceae bacterium
GAAATTCGTAAAGGATTAAAACTTGGTATTATGGAAAGAGGAATTTTTCCGGTACTTTGTATATCTGCAAAAAAAGACCAAGGTGTAAATCGTTTAATGGAATTTATTAGAAATAATGTTCCTGCTCCTAACGAAGTAGAAGGTGTTAAAACAGAAAACGGTAAAGTTCTTACTTGCAAATCAACCGACCCTGCATCTGTATTTGTTTTCAAAACAACTATTGAACCTCACTTAGGCGAAATGTCGATTTTTAAAGTTTATAGTGGCGAAATTACTGAAGCTATTGATTTAGTTAATCCTAACACAAGCTCAAAAGAAAGATTGTCGCAATTAATGTGTGTTGCAGGTAAAAACCGCGAAAAAGTTGAAAAACTATGTGCCGGCGATATTGGTGCAACTATTAAACTAAAAAATACAAATACACAAAACACATTAAATAGCACAAAAAATGCCGATGATATTATTGTAGCTACCGAATATCCTAATCCGAAATTCAGAACTGCAATAAAAGCAAAAAATACTGCTGATGATGAAAAGCTTGGTGCTATTTTAAGCGATTTACGTAAACAAGATCAAACTTTTATTGTTGAGTATTCAAAGGAATTAAAACAAATTCTTTTATTTAGTCAAGGCGAACAACATACAAACGTTGCTAAATGGTATCTTGAAAAAGCAAATAAAATTGAAATCGTTCTTTATCCACCAAAAATTCCATATCGCGAAACTATAACTAAAGATGCAGAAGCAATGTATCGCCATAAAAAACAATCGGGTGGAGCAGGTCAGTTTGGTGAAGTTCACATGCTTATTGAACCATGGTACGAAGGTAAACCAAAACAAACAAAATATGCAGTTCGTGGAACAGAAGAATATCCATTAAGCTGGGGCGGAAAATTAGTTTACAACAACTGTATTGTTGGAGGTGCTATTGATGCTCGCTTTATACCTGCAATATTAAAAGGTATTATGGAAAAAATGGAAGAAGGTCCATTAACTGGTTCTTATGCTCGCGATATTGTTGTAAATATTTATGACGGTAAAATGCATCCTGTTGATTCAAACGAAATGGCTTTTAAACTTGCCGGTCGTAATGCTTTTAGAGAAGCCTTTAAAAATGCAGGACCAAAAATCATGGAACCAATATATGATTTAGTTGTTACAATTCCTGCCGACAGAATGGGCGACACAATGACCGATTTACAAGGCAGAAGAGGTGTTGTTATGGGAATGGATAGCGACGGAAATTACCAAATTATCCGTGCTAAAGTTCCACTTGCTGAAATGAATAAATATTCAACTTCGTTAAGTTCAATTACTAGCGGTAGAGGTAATTATAATATGACTTTTGCTGAATACCAACAAGTACCAGCAGATGTTCAAAACGCTTTATTAAAAGCTTACGAAGAACAAGAAAAAGAAGAAGAATAAAAATTTTATATCTATTAAAAAAGTCCCAAAATATTTTGGGACTTTTTTAATAGATATTTATATTTACCAGTTTATCAATTGTATTCCAATTGTAGCAGGATACATTTCCGGACCTTTTTTATCTTTAAATAATGTTGTAAGAGAATATGAGCCAAACAAATTAATAAAGCCATAACCAATACCTACAGTTGCATCTAAGCGGATTGGATTTAAGTTAAAATCGTCATATACTTTAGTTTTAGTTTCAGCACCATCATCATAAACGGTTTTTGTATGAGAACCAAGTTTTAAACCAAAAATTACCCCACCATTTATATGAAAACTCCTTGAACCATGATTTGGATTGGTTTGAAATTCTAAGATTAATGGAATATTTAACATTGAATAAGAAAGTCTGCTCTTTTCATAAGATCTTGCTGAGCTAGTATCGATAAACCCATTTACATAACTTTGATTAGATAATAAAACTGCATTATCTTCAAAGCGATATCTATACCATTGAAATCCTAAACCTGTTGTAATACCAAGTTTTTGACCAATTAAATTAAAGTTTTGCTCTAATAAATTTAATGCAATAGTATATGATTTACTAAAATTCAAATCGAGATAATCGTAACCTTTTGGCACTTCCATTTTGCCCGAAGGAGTAGTATAATTATTAAAACCAATCATTATGCCGCCCCAGTTTCCATCAAATTTGTTGTTTTTGTGCATTTTAATTTTTGAATACCATTTATTGGGTTTTGAGGGAACATCAATATTAATTGTACTATCTACCTGAATCAAAATATCGGTAATAAATTGCTTTATTGAATCGTTATTTGAAAAATCCGAATATTCATCATTGCTATTTTCAACAACAGTTTCATATTTTTTTGTTCTCGAAAAATCATTAGTTTCAACATCAACATTTTTTGCAGAAGAATGATAATATAGCTTAGATACACCACTTGCTTTTCCCGTTAAGTTTTCTTTGCAATTAACCCATGCCGAAGCAGCATCATTAATTTCGGCTTTTACATTATTACTCTCTAACAATTCATTTTTAACGCGTGCAGCATCGTTTACAACTAAAGTTTGATTTAATGCTTTGCCGGATAGTCTTACTCTACTTGCATCGTTTGATTTGATAGTTAAATTTTCAACATCAATTGCAAGTTTTATAGTTGAAACATCATTGGTAGTTATTTCAAAATTTTGTAGTTTAATAGGTTCATTTGATGATACATTTGCCTTATCATCGGTTGTGATTTTTGATAGATTTGTAAAAGTTAATGTAACTATTATATCTGATTTTTTTTCAGAATCAATTATTAATGTACCTTCTTTTGTTTTAAAATTTATAATATCAGAAATTACATTAGGGCTTTCAACGCTAAAACCTTGTTCAGTTCCTTGCTTAATAATAAGTTTTGTAGAACCGTTTACACTAATTTTGTCGAAAGCATCTGTAATTTTTACAGTTTGTGAATTATTAATTGGCGTTTCTTGCTGGGCAATACTTTTTAATTGAAAATTAAGCATTAAAGCCAAACTTAATAAAAAATAATTAATTGTTTTCATGATAATTTTGTTTTTTTAATTGCCTGAATATTAAACTTTTATTCAAACATTTTGTTAATAATTAATTTTTGAATTAAAATACCATTTTGCCAAGTTTAAGACTCTTTATCGCCAGAAGTTCATCTTGAAATTTCTGAATTTGATTTTCGTCGCCAGACAGTTCTAATATAATCATGCCTCGTAAACCAGTTTCGTCATTCTCTAAATGATTGAGTCCTAAACGTGTTTTTATGATATTACCGTAATTAGTTAAAATTTCTTGTACTTTATATGTTTCATTAACTTCGGTTCCAATGTAAATTCCTATTATTTTGTTTTTCATTTTATTTGTTTTTAGTAATGAGTAATCAGTAATGAGTAATCAGTAATCAGAGTGGCTGTTAGGATTTAGCAAATTTTAGTTCGTTTTTAAATTATCGCATTATCGAATTTTCAAATTACTTCTATCTTATAACTTACCGCTTTTTACTTTTTACTTTTGCCTTTTTACTTCTATTTGTTAAACGACATTTTTTGTACTTCAATACCTCCAATAGCAAGGAGTTCATTTTCAAATTTATCCCATTTTGTTTCATCGCCACCTAAGTGAAGCAGAATTATTCCTTTTCGTGAGCAAACTTCAACCGATAATTCGTGAAAGCCCATTCGAGAGTTTATTATTGAAGCATAATTTGATAAAATTTTCTGAATTTGACCTGCCTCCTTTATTCTATCTTTAATTAATATTCCTATTATTCGAGTTTCTTTCATCTGTTGAGGTTTTTAAAAATATAAATCGCGTTCACCATTTTTAATTCTTTCAATTCTTTTGCAAATTTCTTGCTTAGCATCACCTTCGGGAAGTTCCGATAATTCTTTGTTAATAGTTTCCCATCCTTTGTTAGATGTATCCATTGGGGCATAATCCATAAGATATTCGGCTAAAGTTAGCATTGCGTTAGGGGTGCAAAAACGTTTTATAAATCCAGGCACCGAAAATTCCATAAAATGTTCTCCTGTTCTTCCCATACGATAGCAAGAGGTACAGAATGAAGGTAGAAATCCATTTTTCAGAAGTTCATCAATAACTTCGTTTAATGAGCGGTCGTCGTTAATTTTAAACTGTTCTTTGTTTAGGTTTTGTTCGTGGTTTTTCGATTCGGCATAACTGCCAATTTCAAGTTTTGTGCCGCCATCAATTTGCGAAACGCCAAAAGAGATAGCTTCTGCTCTTAAAATAGCAGGTTCGCGAGCGGTAAGAATCATACCTGTATAAGGAACGGCTAATCGTAAAATTGCAATTAATCGTAAAAAATCGGCATCGCTAACTTCATATTCCGGTTTTACTGCACTATTAGCAGCAGCTGTAATTCGAGGAAAAGAAATTGTATGTGGTCCTACATCATAGCATGCTTCAAGGTGATTTGTGTGGCGAACCATTGCCATTACTTCAAAACGCCAATCGTAAAGACCAAAAAGTGCTCCCATACCAACATCATCAACTCCAGCTTCTTGAGCACGATCGAACGCAGTAACACGCCATTCGTAATCTCTCTTTTTTCCACCTAAATGATACCAAGAGTATGCTTCGGGATGATATGTTTCTTGGAAAATTTGATATGTTCCAATTCCTGCTTTTTTTACTGTTCGGAAACCATCAATATCTAAAGGTGCAGCATTAATATTTACGCGCCGAATTTCACCATTACCTTTTTTAACAGAATAAGCTAATTGAGCTGTGTGAGCAATAAAATCGGCATCGTATTCATTATGTTCACCGTAAACAAGCACTAATCGTTTTTGTCCGTTATCTTCTAACGCTTCAATTTCTTGAACAATCTCTTTGTCTTGTAAAGTTCGGCGAACTGCATCTTTGTTTGCTGTTCTAAATCCACAATAAGCACAATTATTTGTGCATTTATTGCCAATATAAAGTGGAGCAAATAATACTATCCGATTTCCATAAACACGTTTTTTTAATTCGCGAGCACCTTCTTTAATCTCTTCAATTAAATCGGGGTCGGTAGCGTTTAATAAAACAGCAGTTTCTTCAAGGGTTAGCCTTTGTTTGTTAAGAGATTTTGCTATTACATCACGAACTCGCTGGCGATCGGGTTTTGTGTTGTTTAAGTAGTTTTCAATCTCCTCAACATCAATAAAAGGTTTCATCCTTTCATCTTTTATCTTATATTTTTCTGGTTTAAAAATCATGATAGTTTGTTTTTTTACAAAATTAATTTTTTTATTCTATCATTACCTTTTTTTCAGCTAAATGTTCAATTTTTGTTGAGCAATTGAAGAAAATTGTTTTATTAATTTTGATGATGCAAATATCTATATATAATTATCTTTTATCAAATTATTTGGACAAAAGAGCTTTTTTTTATGATTAACGCTGTTATTATATTGGTTAAAATATTTTTTTGAGTTAAAAAACAA
>CAZRCF010000208.1:0-5402 GCA_964598505.1 uncultured Lentimicrobiaceae bacterium
GTATTAAAATATGATGCTCTACGAATAATCCCATGTACTTCGTATCCTTTATCGAGTAAAAATTCTGCTAAATATGAGCCATCTTGTCCGGTAATACCTGATATTAATGCTACTTTAGTTGCCATTTTATTTAATTTCATTAGATATTTTTACAAAGATACAAATTGAATTTTTATAATTAAAACAAAAATATATATTCATAAAAAAAAAGCGGCTAAAAAGCCGCTTTTTCATTGAAAAAAATCAATTTATTTAATTAATAACTTATATGTGCCTACATTTTTATCTGTAATTACTTTAACAATATAATTAGCCACACTATAATTTGTTGTAATTAATACATTATCAACACTATTAACTGAATATCTATTTAATTCTTTGCCTAAAATATCATAAATAATAACTTCTTTAATAATAATATTATTTGAATTTATAACATTAATTTGATTGTTAGTACTATATACTTTTAATCCAAAAATTGAATTCTCATCAATTCCAACTGGTGTTGAAAAGTTGCTTTCGGCAGACCAATCACTTGTTAATGTAGAACTACACTTTGCTTGAACATTCCACAAATAAGCTGTTAAAGGCTGTAACCCTGATAAAACATAAGGTTTAATTGAAATATCAGTTATATTATTATAATTAGTTTCAGTAGATTTTTTATAGCGAATATTCCATATTGTTTCAGTACCTCCTGCGGTCCAATTAAATTCTACTAAACCGCCACTCATAGAAAATTGTACAAATAAATTTGTAGGAGCATTACAAATAGGTGCAGTAATAATAACGGTAATAGTATCTCGAGGGCTTTCGCAGGTGTTAACGGTTTGCGAAACAAAATAATCGGTAGAGCCAACGGTAGTGGTAACAGGAGTTGGTGCAGTAGCAGAGCCAGTTCCGCCGGTAGCCGAAGAGTACCATAAAAGATTAGTACCGGTTGCAGTAAGTGGTGTAGCTGTAGCACCTTGAACATAATTAATTGGCGAAGTAACCGTTGGAGCAGCAGGAACAGCTAATCCAGTTCCTATAACAGCAACATTAATTGATGTAGCACCACCACCTGAAACAACTATATTTCCATTATACGATTGAGCAAGAATTGGATTGAATTTAACATATACATCTTGCGAAAATGATCCACCAGATTGTGGAATTGAAAGCGTTGATGTATAAGTTCCATTTAAAGTTGTTGAATATGAAAACCCATCTAAAGCGGCAATACTAATATCAGCATTTGATAAAACCGAACCAGTAATTGTAAAACTACTTATGCCAAGATTATTTAAGCATAAGCTCCCAAAATCAGCAAGTGTTGTAGCATAAAGTGTTGGAATAGTTAATGCAATGATTGTTTGTGTTCCACCTGCATTTGTTGTGCCTAATTTATTTCCGCTAACAACAGTAAAATCAGAAGTTGTCATTGCATTTACAATAATAGTATTACCCACTGTTGCCGAAGTATTAACATCAGTAGTTACCCATAAATATTGAGTTGCTCCATTATTAAGCACTTGTGATAAACCTGAAAAAGTGTGTGAACCAGTTCCTAAAGCTGTAGAAATATCCGTTCCTAATTGAGTGGCTGTTAAGATGTTATCAGTTGAATTTGTCCATAATTGGAATTTTGTAATATCAGTTGCTGTGTATGTTCCAGAAGTTGTAAAACTTATCGAACTTAAATTAGCAGAAGCATCGGCAGAAGTTAAATTAAACTTATAAATTGGATTTTTAACTGATGATTGTAAAATATCTGAAACAGGAACTGCCGGATTTGAGTTATCAATTGTAATATTTGGAGTTACTGGAGTATAGCAATTCCAAGAAATGTCATCAATTACAACTTGTTTTGCTTGATTGTTTCTAATTTCTACAATCACATCTCCTGCAATATTAATATTATTTACAGTAAATATTTGAACATTTGTGTTATCAAAAGCAGCACATGTGTCAATAAAATTTCCATTAACATATAATGCTACTTGTCGGTTACCAGAACCAGTAAAAGCTTTTTTCAAACTACAAGTAAAAGAAGAAATACCACCAGGAACTGTTGCAGATGTTAACTTAGCAGTAGTTGCACCCTTAAACATTAGTCCTTTGCCTGTAATACCATAAACATCTTCATTTCTTGAATCTATATAACTCCATGTAAAACCATAGTCTCCAGCAAATGTCCCTGTTGCATAACTTGTTGTAGCTGCTGAGTTTGTAAATGTTTCAATAGCACCACATGGCATAGTAGCAGTTATATTGTTAGTTTGAGGTACTGTTCCATCAGTTTTAAAGTCAATAATTGCTCCTAAGTTTGTATATGGGAATATTTTAAAATAATAAGTATTATTAGCAACCAAACCATTAATTGTAGCAGTTTGAACTCCTTGAGCAACATTTAAAGCATTTGCTCCATTTGCTTCTGGTGTACCATCAACAGGATTTGGAATAGAAGCATAATCAACTGTACTCCATTTTATTAAATAGTTTTGCGGCAAAGTAGTTCCTACCGCATCTGTCCATGTTAATACCATTGTATTAAAATTTGGAGTGCCTAATGAAGCACTAAAAAATGTTGGATAATCAGTTGGTTCTGGTGTTACATAAACTATAACAGTAATAATCTCTCTTTGGCTTTCGCATGTATTAACAGTTTGCGATACAAAATAATCGGTAGAGCCAACTGTAGTAGTAATTGGCGTTGGTGCTGTAGTAGAACCAGTTCCACCTATTGATGTAGTGTACCATAAAAGATTTGTTCCGGTTGCAGTAAGCGGTGTAGCTGTAGCACCTTGAAGATAATTTATTGGTGTAGTAACAGTAGGTGCCGATGGAATAGCTATACCTGTTCCTGTAGCAGCAACGTCAATTGATGAAGCTCCACCACCCGAAACAACTATATTTCCATTATACGATTGAGCAAGAATTGGATTGAATTTTACATATACAACTTGTGAAAATGATCCACCGGATTGCGTTATAGTAAGCGTTGATGTATAAGTTCCATTTAAAGTTGTTGAATATGAAAACCCATCTAAAGCGGCAATACTAATATCAGCATTTGATAAAACCGAACCAGTAATTGTAAAACTACTTATGCCAAGATTATTTAAGCATAAGCTCCCAAAATCAGCAAGTGTTGTAGCATAAAGTGTTGGAATAGTTAATGCAATGATTGTTTGTGTTCCACCTGCATTTGTTGTGCCTAATTTATTTCCGCTAACAACAGTAAAATCAGAAGTTGTCATTGCATTTACAATAATAGTATTACCCACTGTTGCCGAAGTATTAACATCAGTAGTTACCCATAAATATTGAGTTGCTCCATTATTAAGCACTTGTGATAAACCTGAAAAAGTGTGTGAACCAGTTCCTAAAGCTGTAGAAATATCCGTTCCTAATTGAGTGGCTGTTAAGATGTTATCAGTTGAATTTGTCCATAATTGGAATTTTGTAATATCAGTTGCTGTGTATGTTCCAGAAGTTGTAAAACTTATCGAACTTAAATTAGCAGAAGCATCGGCAGAAGTTAAATTAAACTTATAAATTGGATTTTTAACTGATGATTGTAAAATATCTGAAACAGGAACTGCCGGATTTGAGTTATCAATTGTAATATTTGGAGTTACTGGAGTATAGCAATTCCAAGAAATGTCATCAATTACAACTTGTTTTGCTTGATTGTTTCTAATTTCTACAATCACATCTCCTGCAATATTAATATTATTTACAGTAAATATTTGAACATTTGTGTTATCAAAAGCAGCACATGTGTCAATAAAATTTCCATTAACATATAATGCTACTTGTCGGTTACCAGAACCAGTAAAAGCTTTTTTTAAACTACAAGTAAAAGAAGAAATACCACCAGGAACTGAAGCAGATGTTAACTTAGCAGTAGTTGCACCTTCAAACATTATTCCCTTACCAGTAATTCCATAAGTGCTTTCATTTCTAGAGCCAATATAACTCCATGTAAAACCATAGTCGCCAGTAAATGAACCTGCTGCATAACTTGATGTTAAAGTAGCATTTGCAAAAGTTTCAGCACCACCACATGGCAGGGTTGCTGTTGAAATAGAAGATGAAGGAACTGTTCCATCAGTTTTATAATTTATCAATGAACCTGTATTTGTGTACGGGAAAATTTTAAAATAATAAGTTGAATTTGATGTTAAACTAATAATATTTGCTGTTTGAACTCCTTGTGCTACATTTAATGCATTTGTTCCATTTGCTTCTGGAGTACCATCAACAGGATTTGATATTGAAGCATAATCAACTGTGCTCCATTTTATTAAATAGTTTTGCGGTAAAGTAGTTCCTACTGCATCTGTCCATGTTAAATCAATTGTATTAAAATTTGGAGTGCCTTGAGCAGCAACAAAATTTGTTGGATGCTCACTTGGTTCTGCATAAATACCGGTACCACTTACAAAAATATTAATATTTGTAGCACCTGTACTTATTGCTTTAACTGTATCTGAAACAACACCAATAATTGTTGGTTCATAAATAACATCAATATTTGTATTTGCAACAGCACCACCATTATTAGTTAGAATTACTTGATATGAATAAGTTAAGTCAGTTGATTTTTTAATTCTAAAAGGTGCAACAGTTGTTAATGTAATATCGTCAGTTAAATTTGTTCCACTTACTATAATTGTTTGGTTTACCGATTGACTACCAATTTCAATATTACCAAAATCCAAAGCACTTGATAAAACAATTATTGCAGGACCATTAAGAGTTGTATTAGAAGCAGTTGTGCTATATAGAGTTTGAATATTATTATTATTTCTTGCTTTAACTTCAAAAGTGTAATTTGTATTTGCAATTAATCCATTTACAACGGTTGAATTCCATAAAGTTTCTGTTTTCCATATTGTATCATTACCAAGTGTTCCATTTGCTTGAACAAATTTATCTGTAGTAGTTTCACGAATTGCAAATTGCGTTCCGGCAGGATTATTAGGATTAATTGTTATATTAAATGTAGAAGTTGTTGGAGAATAAATAGTTAAAGCATCAGGCACATTAGCTAATGTATAAAAATCAATTTCATTTGTACTTAAAGCTGTATCGGTACTATTTGCTGCATAAGCTTTATAAAAGAATTGTGTATTTGGGCTCAAACTAATAAAATCTTTTGAAAACAAACCTAAGGTTGTTCCTGTTTCAGATGTAAAATTATCTGTAATTGTAACTCCGGGTGTAGTTTTATAGCAAAATCCTCTATCTGTAATTGCACTTCCACCCTGAGCTGTAATATCTCCATTAAAAGTTGCACCATTTAGAATTAAATTTGATACTGCATTAGATGTAACTGATGGTTTTGTAGAAGCTGAATTTCCGACAATATCTGCCCATGTTTTTGCAACTCTAATACCGTCAAGTTTTAAATA
>CAZRCF010000209.1:0-1525 GCA_964598505.1 uncultured Lentimicrobiaceae bacterium
GGAACTCGCTAATTATCATTCTCTTGGGTGAAACATTGTTTAATGCTCGTTTCATAACACTTTTGATTTTTATATTTGCCTACTCTTTAAAGGATTTTCGGCATGCTTCTAATAATTTATTGTTTTGTCTATTTTTTTAGTAAACTTCCCACTGGCAATGTTTTTTCTCTGTTTTCGCCCCCTTGTATTGTTGTTATAGCCCTTTTGCATAGTTAATCGCAATTTGTATCATAGATATTTTATCTTCTAGCTCCGAGTTATAAAAACTTGACCTTTGTTTTACTAATTCTTCTAATTCAATTTTTAATTCATCAATGATCTTTTGATTATTACGAAGCTCTTTATTGTATGCAAAAAATAATTGATTAATAATCTGATTTGAATTTGAATAATTTTGTAGCTCTTTCAATCTTTTAAAGTAAATATCTTTCAATTCGAAATCGTAATCTTTTTTCAAATCAAAATACCAATAATTTGATAAAATTTTTGCAGAAATTATATTGTTTGGCAATTTAGTATCAAAGGGATGAATTCCATCAATAACAGTTGTTGCAAATGCATAAAACTTATTTTCTAAGCAATAGTTATCGTCATACTGTTTAATAACCGGGAAAGAAAACTCTTTTCTTAAAGGAAAAAACATAGCTGTTATAATAGTTGCCCTATCGGTTTCTCCTAACTCTATTAATTGTTTTGCTAATTCTATTTTTTTACTTCCAAAATTAGTTTTTGTAGAAATGTCACAATTAATTCCTTCTTTCAATCTTGTGTCAAGCAATTCACTGATTTCATTCAATATTTCGTCAAGTTCCATATTTGTTATTTTTTAATGGGTTTTAACCAGGCGGAAGCCAACAGAGTGTCGTTCCATACCAAAGGTTTTACTGCAGGATAATACTTGTTGCCACATTTACAACCAGTTTTTCTTATCTTGTTTATTTCGGTGAGAATAATTTGCTGGTCAACTGTTTGGGCAAATAACTCAACAGA
The DNA here is from genome assembly GCA_964598505.1 of uncultured Lentimicrobiaceae bacterium. GTDB lineage: Bacteria > Bacteroidota > Bacteroidia > Bacteroidales > WCHB1-69 > CAZRCF01. The sequence continues at coordinate 991 of CAZRCF010000209.1, forward strand.
TATTAAGCTCAGATAAAGAACGAATAGAATTAAAATTGATTTTTTCATACGTTCATTTTTAATTTGTTTTTTATTTGTCGTATGGAACTCGCTAATTATCATTCTCTTGGGTGAAAAGGATTTTCATGCTCGTTTCATAACACTTTTGATTTTTATATTTGTCTATTCTTTATAGGATTTTCGGCTTACTCCTTTTATTATCATTTCAACATTTTTCCAATCAAAAATATCAGTTAACCTTACTTAATAAATATTCTGTAACAACATTCCAATCAACGAATTTTTCACTCCCAAATTGAATTAATTCTCCTTCAAATTCTTTTGCTCCGTTTTTCTCTCTATCATCAATCAAATAAGAACCTTTATTTAAATTCTTGTGATGAGAGATAATAAGTCTTTTATAAAATAAACTATCTTTATCATGCCCAAAATACTTTTGGATCCATTTAACTTTATCCGACCATGCTGAAGGATTTTTCCATGTAGCTGTAGATAAAACATATAATTCAAAGTATCCAGACAATTTCTTTACCGA
>CAZRCF010000209.1:1535-2367 GCA_964598505.1 uncultured Lentimicrobiaceae bacterium
TCGCACCAGGCATTGTAGACATTAAGCTAAAAATACCAGGGACATCATCGTAATTACCTTCATAATCTTTCTTGGTAATCTCACTTAGTTGTGCAATTCCTGAAGGAAAATCAACCAGTACGTTGTCCATGTCTATGTATAAAATAGGTTTCATATTCAATTTAATTTATTTTTTAATTGTTCAAGTTAAAGTTAGGCAAGGTCTTTCAGTTACAAACTTACTAAAACTTTCCTATATTTTTTATGTTTGCCTTTTTCAAGGTTGTTATAATAGTAGGTTTAACAGTGGAAATCCATCCTTCCTTTTAAGCTTGGACTATGCGGAAGCCTACATTGGTGTGACGTTACATCAAAACCTTGTTGTTCCAAAGCTACTTTTACTGCTACTATATCATTTTTTACACCTGACAAATTTCGACATCGTCCAATATACCTCTAAATGCCAATTACCAGAACATGACTCTGATTATATAGTTTTGATTGTTGTTTGCCAATTTTAATTGAAACTGGCTTAAAACAACTATTATCCTGCGATTGCAATTTAGCTAATGCCGAAATCAAAATTTAAAAAATTACTAATTTCCGTTTCATATTATTATTTTATAATTATTATTGGAAAATCGGTTCCATAGCCATAACTATTAGGATATTGAGCTGAACCTTTATATTTTTCGGAAAATTCGGGTAATTTATTTTTGACAAACGTGCTAATTTCTTCGGCAGTAATTTTTTTATCGAAAGGTTGTCCATCTGCTTCACCTTTGAAACCTATCAAGAGAGTATAGGTAAAAATGCCATGACCAAGCTGTGCAAATTCAGTCGAAAACTGTTG
>CAZRCF010000209.1:2377-3833 GCA_964598505.1 uncultured Lentimicrobiaceae bacterium
ACTAGCTGCCAACCAGTATGTGCCAGTGCTACGTGCAAGTTGGGCAATGGCTTTTTCTTCGGCAGCACCACGCATAACCAAGGCATCAACCATTCCGCCACTCTGACAAGCATCAAAAATATACAACTGTTTTTGAGCTATAATTGTAGTTGCAAACGACTGCAATTCATCAGAACTTATGGCAAATGTTTGCAACATTTTATTATCACCATACATTTGAGTCACATCGTAAGGTATTAAGTAAAATTTAGATTTTGCTTCCTCACTCATTACACCATGCCCTGCATAATAAAAAACAAAAACATCATTTTGTTTTATTTTTGATTTTATTTCGGATATTGCTTCTAATATTTTTATTCTAGTAGCATTTTCATTATTTAATAAAATAATATTTTCGGAGTCGAAAATGTCTTTAGCCCCAATTTCAATAACTGATTTAAAACTATTAGCATCAGCAACCGCATAATTCAAATTATATTTCGGATTTTTATATTTGTCAATACCAATAACAAGCATGTATAAGTTTGGTTTCGAAACCTGTGTGCCAGCATAATTAACCGTAATTTCGTCAGGTATTGCCTCTGTTCGTTGGCGATTAAAAGCGGTTGCTTTTATTTTGTTTTCACCGTTTGACAGGGTAATGGTGAATGTTTTTAAGGATTTGGAATCTTTTTGTTCCACTTCCTTAAACCCACGGTTGGTAGTTTCTACTAATTTACCATTGTGGTAAAGTAGTATTTCATCTATTCCACCACCCATATCGGTAACATCAACGGTAACAGTTACTTGGTCGGTTGTGTTTTTTGAATTGTTCACAGGTGAAGATATTTTCACCAAAGGTGCAGATTTTAATTCAGCTACCTTTACTTTTGGTGGTTCAAATTGTTCCCCTGCCATAACGCGGGCTAATAAGTTTGGGGTGTAGTATTGTTCGAAAAGACTTTCCAAAGGTATTATTTCCATGCCTTTTACATAATACAATTGTTTCATCCCTCCCTCAGAAGCATCGAATCGTCCATCGGTTGATACCACTGCCCAATCATTATTTTGAAAAAAATATAGACGAGCCAACTCATTTCCTTTATTAATATCCCAAAATCTAATTGTACCATCATTACTATTTGAAACGATAATATTATCTGAAATTGAAGTAATATTGAATATTGATCCAGTATGACCAGAAAGGACTATATTATTTTTACTAGTATTTAAATCCCCAATATTTATATCATTATTTCCACATATTGTTATATATTTTTTTTTATTCTTTGTAAAAGTTAGGCGATCCCCATTAAAAGGGATTTTAGAATAAATTTCACCTGTGTTAATATCCAAAAATTTAATTGTGTCAGTTCCAACAATTCGTTGACCATTTTCCTTGTCAAAACAACTGAAAACAATTGTTTTGTTATCTTTATGTATAAATATTTTATTTTCCTTATTATTGCAACATCCG
>CAZRCF010000209.1:3843-5396 GCA_964598505.1 uncultured Lentimicrobiaceae bacterium
ATTGAGCGTTATTAATATTAAATTGTAATTCATTATAAATCCCCTTTTCATGGCTTAAGTTCGGGTATGACCATAAATTAAAATTATAACTAGATTTATATCTCCCATCAGTAAGTATATGTTTTCCATCACTTGAAATGTCAAATTCATATGTACTATTGCTTGAAAATCCCTCACTTCCGTCAGAAACCTTATAAATGTGTTTTTTTGGTATAATTTCAGTAGCTTTATTCTTGTCAATATTGAGCAAACGTAAATGATTGTTTATGTTTAAATATATTACATTTTTCCCATCAATAGTAAATTTCAACTTCATAATATGTTTAAATATATTATATTCAACACTGTCTGAGAAAGACATAATTAAATTTCCTGTATTAATGTTCCAAATCTTTATCACACCAAAAATATCTCCTGTAGCCAATATTTTCCGATCAGGAGAAATATCCATACAAGAAATTGCACCTTGTGAATTTGTTGATTCAGACCCTGATAGAATTCTTTTAGTAGAGCAATTCGTTAAGTCAAAAAATATTATTTTATTTTTAATACCACAAATTAAGTTCCTTGAAATACTATCATAGCACATTACCTGACAGGTAAGTGCTTTTTTAAGGGTTACTTTAATTTCAGGGATATTTTGCGACATATTATAACCACTATTAAATAGCACAAATATGAGGATGAATGTCTTAATCATTATACCTTTTTTTCTTTCCATAAATTCAGTTTTAAGTAAATGAAGTGTCTATAATTTCTTAATAATAGCAACGTTATAATAACAAAATAGAATGAATATTCAACATATTCGGACACGTAAAAATCGTTAGTAAAATCGTGTATTATTTTATTAGTTAATAAATCCCTAATCGACACATCATCAAGTCTGGCAACTAAAAAGCTATTACCATCTGGGGAAAAACAAACTGAATAAGCAGGATTCTGTTTAGAATTAAATTTTTTAAATATTTTTCCAATATTTACATCCCAAATAACTACTGCCCCTTTATAATAAGAAGCTAATAGGTATTTACCATCTGAAGAAAACCTCATATCAGTTGCGGTACCATTATATTCGTCTTTAACTAGTATCAATTTATTATAAACTTTTCCAGTATTAAAATTAAAAATAGTAATTTCACCAAAATCATAGGCTGCAATATATTTACCACAGGGTGAAATACATAAATTTAACTCTAGGGCAGAGTGAAATTCCATTTTTCTCACAACGGCTCCTGATAAAATATCCCAAATTTTTATCTCATTGTTGTCAGAAGAAATAATTGACTTTTGATCAGGAGCATAAGAAACAGATAATACCTTATCGCTATTTTTAAAAGTTTTTAGCAACTTGCCATCAGCAATATTAAAGATTTTAATCGTAGAATCTTTACTGCATGACATTACAGCATTTCCATCAGGGGAAAAACAAACTTTATTCACGTATTCTTCATGCGCATTTATTGTTCTTATTTCAAGCTCATTTTCAATATCCCATATTTTAATGGTATTATCCCATGATCCGGTAACTAAATACTTTCCGTTAGGAGAAA
>CAZRCF010000210.1:0-3168 GCA_964598505.1 uncultured Lentimicrobiaceae bacterium
TTATTTTTACAACCTCTTCTTTTGCATTTTTTACTGCTTCCCAAGCTTCGCTCGAAATATATATTTGTTGCGATAAATTATGTTCAAATTCACTTCGTATGCTTGAATTTAATAGTATTTGAAATTGGGCAACATTTAATTTACTATTATTTAAACGCATTACTAAATTCGATGGATTAATACGTTCTAAATACATTGCAATTCGCTCATAAGCTTGCAAACGAATTGGTGTAACTAAATTTCTTGAGTCTTGCTTTAGTTGAATAATTCGCTTTTTTTCCTCACCAAATAAATATAATTTAATAAGATAAAACACAGTAAAAAAGACAACTAATGACGGTAAAATGTACTTTAATATTTCAAATAATTGTTCCATAATTTTGTTTTTTGCAAAACTACATTTATTTTGCAAATTTTACAATATAAATTTAAAGAAATGAACAGCCTGCAATTTAATATTGCAGGCTGTTTTGAAAAATTAAATATTAAACCACTATATTTTAGAATTTTACGCCCATTGAAAGTATAAAATTACTAGCATTTGTAGTTTGATATGATGCATTTACAATTGATGGGTCGTATAAATAGTACTTTTCCTTTGTTGTGCTACGTGAGTAAGCGAAATCAAGGAAATAGCCTTTGCTTCTAATTCCAATTCCACCACTAACAATACTTCTTACACCATCGTTTATGCTTGATTTAAATGGGCTTGTATATAATGCGTAACCACCTCTTAATAAAATTGGTTTAAAATTATATTCAGCACCAACTCTAACACTGTGAACACCAATGTAACCATCACTAATTGATTTATTTTCATCTCTATACGAATAATCTGATGAGCGTAAACGAGCTTGAGAGTAGTCAGTATATTCGTAATCGCAACTAATAAAGCCGGCTTTATTAATAATGAAAGCAATATTTGCCATGTACCTAATCGGTGTATTAAGTTCGTATTTACTAGTTCCATCAGGTGATTTCATTGAATAAATATTGGTGTCAATATCCGATTTAATCTCTGTTGAGTATTCATCTTCAATTTTATAAAAGAAAGTTGGTGTATGAATAGCTCCACCAAAACGGACAAAGCTAAAAGGTTGATATAAAACACCGAATTTAAAATTAGTGCCACTTCCGGTTGTTTTTAAATCATCTTCAATTGAAAAACTTTTAAAATATTTCATAGTGTCTTTTCTATCAAACTCTTCGTAAAATGAATTTTGCTTATAATCTATATTTACAAAACCTATTGTTCCTCCAATAAAAAATTTATCGTTGTAATTGCCCGATAATGAAAGTACTGTTTCATTCATTGAACCACTAATATTTATTGTTTTCTTTTGAGTAATATCTCCACTTTGCAGCGGACTTGAGTAATAATATTCTCCTGATGGTTTTATATGGTCATTAATTAAATAAGTATCATAAGCAAGTTGTGTAGAAAACTGATCAAGACTCGAAGGAACATTACCGTCAGCTTTATTTATATATGCGTCCATAATTGAGCTTGTTCTATTACCACCTTCAATAATTATATTATTTTTATAATTAGCTACACGATTAACACCAAAACCAAATTGAACATATTTCCATTGGGGCTTATCCGAAGAAATATTACTTTCGGGTACTGTTAATACAATTCCAAAACTACCATAATTACAATTATACTTAAAATCTTCGCTTTCTACATCGTTGTAATTGTTAATAGCTTTGCTAAATTGAAGAGTAGGCGAAAATGACACTTCCGATTTTTTATAAATGCCCATTGATGCAGGATTTGTTAATAGAGCCGAAAAATCGGCACCCACTGCTCCAAAAGCACCTCCTGCTCCAACAAATCGTGCTGTTCCACCCCAATACATTTGCGAATAACGCAACGCTTCAATTTCTCCTTGACCATAAATTGATAATGAGATTAGCATTCCAATTGCTATTGTTATAATATTTTTTGCTTTCATATTTATTATTTTTATAGTTTTTAATATGTTTTTATTTTAGATTTATTTTTACAAACAAAACTATCTGTGTTTTGATGTACCACTACTGCTACCACTTGAACGACTACTACTTGATGAGCTACCACTACTTGAACTACTACTTGAGCGAGTAGGAGTGGATGAAGCTGGTGCAGTGTAAGTGCTTTTTTGTGAATTTGAGCTTGGAGCCGAATAATTTGAATTGCTTCTACTATTGTTTGAAGGCTGACTGTAATTTGAATTACTTCTGCTATTATTATTTGATGGTTGAGTATAATTTGAGTTACTTCTATTAGTGTTTGATGGTTGGCTGTAATTTGAATTGTTTGATGGTTGAGAATAGTTATTATTATTTCTATTATTGTTTGGATTTACATATTCTTGACTCGAACGCGATTGATTAGCATTTGAGTTATAAGTTCTGTTTTCTTGATTTTTTGGTTTTGAATAAGTAGGTGCTGAGTAGCGTGAGTTATTGTTTTCGCTTGAATTATTATCACTCCGTTTATAATTATAATATGAAGGATTATTATTTGTATTTCTATTTGAATTGTACGATTTATCAGCAGGTTGAGGAGTTGAATTATTGTTGGTTGTATTAGGTTTTTGGTATCGTGAGCTTGCATTCTGGGTTGCAGACTCCGGCGTGTTGTTGTTTCTTTTTACTTCGGAAGTGTTAGTATTTGAAGGGCGTTCTGATGTTACTGTGTTGCTATTTGGTTTAGCATTATTACCTTGTGTGCTAACTTCGTTAGGCTTTGTGGTAATTTTACTATTATTACTAATTGTTACTTCATTAGGTTTTGCTACAATTTTACTATTAGTATTATCAGAAATAGCATTTACTTTGTTACTTGGCGATGAACTTGATTCTGCTTTACCAATATTTTTTGTTTTTCCAACATTGCTATTTGTCTTTGAAACTGCATTATTATCGGATCTGCTTCCAGTAGTTGTAATTGCTTTATCAAATTTTTCACCAAAAGCTAAACTTGATTTACCATTAGTTCCACTAGTTTTTCCACCATTCCCTGATGATTGTCTGTGTCCGGTTCCAGAAATTCCATTACTTTCACCAATACTTCCTCTATGTCCATAATAATGTGTTCTATTATCATCGTAATTATTGTGGTAATAGTCTGAGTAATTATGTCCATAATAATAACCATCGTAGTATCCATTATAGTATCCA
>CAZRCF010000210.1:3268-5382 GCA_964598505.1 uncultured Lentimicrobiaceae bacterium
TATCCACCCCATCCATAGTTCCAGTAACCGGGCGAATAATAGTAGTATGGGCGATAATATGAATAACCCCAGCACCAGTTATAGCCCATATAAATACTTACCCCCCATTGATATGGGTCGTAGGAGTACCAATACGAATTGGTGTACCAAGGGTCGTAATAATTCCACCCGTAGTTATAATTATGAAAACGACGAATTCGCGAAGAGTAATAATAATCATAATAATCATCATCGTTATAATTATTTGTTATATATGTATTGCCATTACCATCTGTATTTGTTTCCGATGATATTGGTTCGCTATATTGATTATTATTTTGAGTGTTATTATCAGGATTTGTATTAACATTTTGTTCTACATTCTGATTTGCATCTTGATTTGCTTCTTGTTCTGGATTATTATTTATTGTTCTTACCTGAGCAGGTTCACTTTGAGTGTAAGATTTCTCTTCCACTTTTTGGTCTTTCGACGACATATATACATCATCATAAGATGTTCCACCGCTGTTGATAACGTTACAGGAAGTGAGCATTGCTGCAATTCCTATTACGATTACTAATAAATTTTTCATTTTAAGTTCCTCCTTTATATTTAATTTTTCCGATTTTTTTGCATTTTTTTAATAACTTTGCGAAATAATATATGCAATAATTTTTTAACAAATATCATACCATTTATTTATTATGGCAAAAAATTTTTCAAAACGAGATGAGAATTATTCTCAATGGTATAACGAATTAGTAATTAAAGCCGATTTAGCTGAAACATCTGCTGTTAGAGGTTGTATGGTTATTAAACCTTATGGTTATTCAATTTGGGAAAAAATGCAACAAGCACTCGACAATATGTTCAAAGAAACTGGTCATCAAAATGCTTACTTTCCAATATTTATACCAAAATCTTTTTTTAGTCGCGAAGCAAGTCATGTTGAGGGTTTTGCAAAAGAGTGTGCTGTAGTTACCCATTATCGTTTGAAAAATGACGAAAACGGCAAAGGTGTTATTGTTGATCCTGATGCAAAACTTGAAGAAGAACTTATTGTACGACCAACATCAGAAACAATAATTTGGGACACATATCGCTCATGGATTCAATCGTATCGCGATTTGCCTTTGCTTATAAATCAATGGGCTAATGTTGTGAGATGGGAGATGAGAACTCGCCTTTTTCTTAGAACCACAGAGTTTTTATGGCAAGAGGGACACACAGCACACGCTACCGAAAAAGAAGCAGTTGACGAATCTATACAAATGTTAGATGTTTATACCGAATTTGCCGAAAAATTTATGGCAATGCCTGTTTTACGCGGAGTAAAAACTCCTAATGAACGCTTTGCAGGAGCATTAGAAACATACTGTATTGAAGCTTTAATGCAAGATGGGAAAGCACTTCAAGCTGGAACATCTCACTTTTTAGGACAAAATTTTGCAAAAGCTTTTGATGTTAAATTTCTTAATAAAGAGAATAAACAAGATTATGTTTGGGCTACTTCATGGGGCGTTTCAACTCGATTAATTGGTGCTTTAATTATGTCGCACTCCGATGATAACGGATTGGTACTTCCTCCAAAATTAGCTCCAATTCAAGTAGTTATTATCCCTATTTTTAAAACCGATGAAGAACTTGAAAAAATATCGGAAAAGGTAAATATTATTGTGAAAAACTTAAAAAACAGAGGAATTTCAGTAAAATTCGATAGTCGTGATACACAAAAACCTGGTTGGAAATTCAACGAATATGAATTTAAAGGCGTTCCTGTTCGTCTTGCAATTGGCTTACGCGATTTAGAAAACAATACTGTTGAAGTTGCTCGCCGCGATACTCTCGAAAAAGCTCAAATTTCGTTAGATATTATTGAAAATCACATTGAAAATCTTTTAATTGAAATTCAAGATAATTTATTTAATAAAGCTCTCGAACGAAGGAGACAACTCACAACTTCTGTTGATACTTTTGAACAATTTGTAGATGTTTTAGATAACAAAGGAGGTTTTGTGAGTGCACACTGGGATGGCACTTCCGAAACAGAAGAAAAAATAAAACAAGAAAGTAAAGCTACTATTCGTTGTATTCCATTAAATAATCCGCAAGAAAAAGGAGTATGTGTTTATTC
>CAZRCF010000211.1:0-5317 GCA_964598505.1 uncultured Lentimicrobiaceae bacterium
AATTCAAATGAAGTAAAAATTAAATTTATTAGTAATGAAAATCCTGAAATTTTAACTAATAAATATAAAAGTTCAAAAGCAACTGTAACTATGAATTATACAACTGGTGATAACTTGCGTTTTACTGGATATTCGGGAACATATAGTGCTATTGTAAATGATGTACCTACTGGTAGTAAAACCATAACTTTTGCTTTTGGAAATACTGCTACCGTAACTGACATAGATGGCAATATTTATGATACGGTTCACATAGGCACACAAGTATGGTTACAACAAAACCTGAAAGTAACTAAGTATAACAACGGTAACTTAATACCCAATATTACTGATGATATGGAATGGTATAATAGTACAACAGGAGGCTATTGCAATTATAATAACGATGTAAATAATGGGAATATTTATGGAAAAATGTATAACTATCATGTAATAGAAGACGCTCGTAAAATATGTCCAAATGGATGGCATGTGCCTTCCGATGCCGAATGGACAACTCTGACAAATTATTTGGGAGGTTCAAGTGAGGCTGGTGGAAAATTAAAAGAAACAGGTACTATCCATTGGAACAGTCCAAATACAGGTGCAACCAATGAAAGTGGTTTTACAGCTCTTCCTGGAGGAATGCGTTTTGTTCATGGAGAATATAATGTTATTGGGTTAACGAGTTATTTTTGGAGTTCAACAACATCTTCTTCAACCGAATACTATCATATATTATTAAACAATACTAGTCCTTCAATTATGAGAATTTCTTCTTATAATGAAATAGGAAGATACATTAGATGTTTAAAAGATTAATTAATTTATTCTTCTATTTTAAAATTATCCTGCTTTTGGCGGGATAATTTTTTTAAATATCAAATTAAAAATATATTTAACAATGAAAAAAATTACAACCTTATTTTTAGCAATATTTGCAACTGCAAATATTTATTCGCAAACCTATACTATTAGCTTTGTAGCAACAGGTGTAGCCACTACTGTGGATAGTGTTAAAGTGGAAAATATAACTCAAGGGACAACTGTAAAATTGCATGCCGGCGATGTATTGCAATTACAACTTACCAATAGTATTAACAACTTTTATATAAGTAAAGAAAACATACAAGTTTTTCCTAATCCCATGCAAGGGCAAGCCGAAATTTCGTTTTATGCAAAACAAGCAGGTAATGCAACAATATCAATTTATGATATTGCAGGTAAAGAAGTATTGCAAACAGAAAACAAATTAATACAAGGCTTCCAAAAATATAAACTAACAGATTTAAAACAAGGTGCGTATTTTATTAATATTAGTGGCATCAATTATTTTTATTCATCAAAGCTGATAAGCCAAAATACAAATTCAAATGAAGTAAAAATTAAATTTATTAGTAATGAAAATCCTGAAATTTTAATTACTAATAAATATAAAAGTTCAAAAACAACTATAAATATGAATTATACAATCGGTAACAGTTTGCGTTTTACCGGATATTCGGGAACATATAGTGATATTGTAAATGATGTGCCTAATAGTAGTAAAACCATTACTTTTAATTTTGGTGGGACATGTAGTGATTTTACAGTAACACATACTGCCGGAACTGTAGCACCTGTTAGCAAAACAGTAACGTATGGGACAGTTTCTACAACATTATTTGGTGGAACAAAATGTGCTATAACTCAAAATTTAGGTGCCGATCATCAAGCAACTTCTGCAAATGATACTACAGAAGCATCAGCAGGTTGGTATTGGCAATTTAATCGTATGCAAGGATTTAAACATGATGGAACTAATCGTACTCCGAATACTACTTGGATACAAAATATTGTTGAAAATAGTGATTGGATAACTACTAACGACCCTTGTTCAATTCTCTTAGGTAGTGGTTGGAGAATTCCTACAATTACAGAATGGATTAATGCAGATAATAATTGGAATAATTACAATGACACATATAATTCTATATTAAAAATACATGCTGCTGGAGAACTTTCCCATCATACTAATGGAGAACTATTATCAAGAGGATTTGGAGGTAATTACTGGAGCAGTAATCAAAATGATAATACCTATGGGCATTTATTTTTATTTGATAATAGTTTCAGTAATGCATTCAATATGCTTATTAAGGTATCAGCTGCATCTGTTAGATGCATAAACGACTAAAACAAACATTTTACATATTATAAATAAGTCCACTTTTTGTGGACATATTTATTTAGATTATACAATGTAAAGCCAATGTTTTGAGCAGTTTTATAATCAAATAAATAAACAAAATTGATATATTTACTTTAAAATGTTATATTTGTAGCATAAATAATTTAAAAATTATAACAATGAATACATTTATAACAAAATGCTTAAAAGTAGCTTGTTTAAGAAAAATAAGCAAAATAACACTTTTTTTATTCTTTTTGTTTTCTACTATCCAATTAAATGCTCAAGATTATGATGCAGGTGATTTAGATAGCTTAAAAAAAGCAGCTTATAAATCAACAGAAAAAAATAAAGTAGATTGTTTTAATACTATTTCTGATTTGTACTTGCATGAAAATTATGATAGTAGTTTTTACTATGGAAATATTGCTCTTGAAATAGCTGAAAAAATTAATTATGAGTATGGAATAGTTGAAGCACATAAAGTAATTGCAACAGCTTATTATTATATTGAAGACAATAATAATAGCCTAAGACACTTAATTAAATTATTAGAATTACTTAACAAAATTGGAGACTCAAAGGAAGTTTTAATTAATACATATAATTTAATTTCACTATATATAAAAATGGGTTTATATGATAAAGCATTGGATAATGGTTTTAAATGTCTTAAAGCCAGCGAAAAACTAAAAGATACTTCTAATATAGTTGCTGCTTATCGTGCAATTGCTATTATTTATGATAAAATGGGAATGAATGAAAAAGCAACCGAATTGAATTTAAAAGCGATTAAACTATTTAAAAATATAGATAGGGATGTTATTATTGATATCATGATTGGTATAAGCTCTAGTTATGCTCAACGAAATAAAATTGATAGTGCTATGTATTATATAAAAAAAGTTCTTGCATTATCAAAATTAAATGATCCTAATTTAATTATGGTTTATCAAAATTATGGCAATTTTTTTGTTTTAGAACATAAATATGATTCTGCTCTGATATATCATTATAAATCAATGGCTATAAATACTAAATTAAAGATAAATGATGTACGCCCATTTATTAACCTTTCTAAAACATATTTAATGCTTAATAAAATGGATAGTTCAAAATATTATCTTGATAAAGCTCATAAAATGATGATTAATGTGAATGACCTTGAAAACAAAGGGAGTATGTACAAAATATACTCAGAATATTACGAAAAAAATAATGATGCCAAAAAAGCATTAGAATATTATCATTTATATTCTACAACAAAAGACAGTATTCTTTCCCGAATATCAAGAAATAAATTAATAGATTTACAAATAGATTTTGAAACAGAAAAACTGAAAGCCGAAAATGAAATACAGGCTTTAAAAATTTCTCAAAACAGGAATCAAAGAAATTATCTAATTACTTTATCTGCATTACTTTTCGTTTTAGCAATTACAATTTATAGCCGTTTTGTATTAAAAAAGAAAATAAATAAATTATTAGAAGCAAAAAATATTGAACTTGAAAATGTAAACAAAATAAAAGATAAGTTTTTTGCAATTGTAGCTCACGATTTGAAAAACCAACTTACTGCATTTCAAAATATTTTACAAGTTTTAACTGATAATTATAAAAAGATTAACGAAGAAAAAAAATACGATTTAATTGCAAAAATTAATAATGCTGCAATTACATTATATGAAGTTTTAGAGAACTTGCTTATATGGTCATCGTCACAAATTAAAGGCATTGATTTTGATCCTAAGCAAATAAATTTGAATGAGTTAGCAAATATGGTGTTAAATGAATTAAAATTATCAGCCGAAAAGAAAGAGGTTTTATTAAAAAATGAAATTCCATCAGATGTTTCAGTTTGGGCAGACGAAAATATGGTTCGGAATATTATTCGTAACCTTGTCAATAATTCTATTAAGTTTTCCGGTGAAAAAGGTGAAGTTTCGATTTCTACAATTACAAAAGAGAATATGGTAGAAGTTTCAATTATTGACAAAGGCATTGGAATAAGTGATGAGGATAAGGAAAAACTTTTTAAAATAGATGTAAATCATAGAGAAATAGGTTCTCATAAAGAAAAAGGAACCGGTTTGGGGTTAGTTATTTCAAAAACGTTTGTCGAGAAAATGAAAGGAAATATTTGGATAAATAATAATGTAGAACGTGGTTGTATTTTTAGTTTTAGTTTGCCAATAGGTACAAGTTAAAAGTAAAAAGTAAAAAGTGAAAAGTAAAAAGTGATGCAGCGAGCTTTGTCGAAGTGTAAAAAGTAGCTAACAGCTAAATAACCTAACAACAGAATAACAAAAACATGAATAAAGATAAAATAAAAATAATTATAGTTGACGACCATAATATAGTACGTGAAGGGCTAAATGCTATACTAATGATGGAAGATGATATAGAAGTTATTGGCGAAGCATCTGATGGCGAAGAGTTGTATAGATTGCTAAAGGATTTAAAACCCAATATACTTTTGTTAGATATTTTTATGCCGGGCAAATCGGGTATTGAAATTGCTGAAGAAATGAGTAACGATTATCCTGAAATTAAAATCATTATTCTTTCGTCGAATATAGACGAAGATTCAATTTTTAAATCAATACAAGCAGGCATTAATGGTTATTTGCCAAAAAATGTAAAAAAAGACGAGTTACTTGAAGCCATACATCAGGTAAATGATGATAAAGAATTTTATAGCGATGCAATTCCAACTACTATATTTAAAAACTTTAAAAAATTTGCATTAATTGGCAAAAAATTGATGCTTCAACACACTGTATCATTAACTGATAGAGAAAAAGAGATTGTTCGTTGGTTTGCCGAAGGGTTAAGTTATAAAGATATTGCCGAAAAACTATCTATTAGCATACGTACAGTTGAGGTACATAAAAATAATATTATGGAAAAGTTAAAGTTTAAAACTAATGTAGATTTAATAAAGTATGCTATAAAAAAAGGATTTGTTGAATTGTAATTGTTTTCAAAAAAAACCACCTACGTATATTCCCTAACTAAATTTCCGTAAAACTACATATTTACAGGAGCATTTTAAACTATTAATTTTGTATCTATTAAAACCCCCTATAATTAATAGGGATTTTAATAGATTATTTGGTATTAACTTAACAAAATGAAAATGAAAAAAATTACAATTTTCTTAGCAAT
>CAZRCF010000212.1:0-5289 GCA_964598505.1 uncultured Lentimicrobiaceae bacterium
TCCATACGTAAACTATTTTCGTTGTTTAGTTTATAACTAACATCAGCAATAGCAATATTTGCATACACCATTGGTTCGCCCGGATGACCTTCGATAATGTCTTTGTTATATTCAAAGTAAGCTAAATTTAGTATAAATTTAAGTTTTTTCGATAGTTTTTTTGTGATTTCTACATTAAAATCGGTAAAAAAGGTTTCTTTGCCAAACGATATAAAATCCGATTTATAACCATCGGTGCCGCTTTTGCCTATTGGTATTGTATCAATTCCTTTTTTATCGATAGCATTAACTTTAGAATAATTTATAGCGAAATCGGTTCCATATTTTCCACCTAATAGGGTCTCTTTTTTAAATTTGTAGTTAACTTGTGCCTGATATCCAATTTGTCCGGTAGTTTGAGTGGCATAAGGATAAAATGCCGAAAGAGTATAAGCATGCTGACGAGTAAGTGTTGGCAAATAATTAATTAACAAAGAGTTACCTGTCATATTTCTATCGGAGCGAAAATCCATATTGTCAACTTTTAATCCATTTAATAAAATCCCTAACCCTTTTGTAGAGTATGATGTAGAAATATAAAGTGCGTCGCCTGTTTTGTAAATAATATTATTTGCCGATGAAGGGTCGTTTATTTTATATGCGTATTCTCCATTTAAGCTAAATTTGCCATAACTTGCATTAATTCTGCCCGAATAAGCTGCTACGTTTTCGGGTAAAATGTAAACTGGGTCTTCATCTTTTTGATATTTAGAAACAAAACTTCCTCCAAAATCTAATCTAAGTTTTGAATTTTCAAATTTTGAACAAATTTCGTTTAATGATACTTCTGCATCTAATCCTCTAACAATTCCTATTCCTTTTTCGAAAAAGAAACGTTGGTTTCCCCAAATTCCTTTTACCGAAACTCCTTTAAATGGTGAAACTCTAATTCTAATACCGTCCATTGCATTATCGTAACCTAAATTTCGTTCTTCATAAGTACGAAAAACTAAGCCGTTGCCAAATTGTTCGTAAAAATTTCCTACAGTAATTTCATAGCTATCTTTTTTGTATGTAGCAAAACGATAAGGTATTCCA
The DNA here is from genome assembly GCA_964598505.1 of uncultured Lentimicrobiaceae bacterium. Lineage (GTDB taxonomy): Bacteria > Bacteroidota > Bacteroidia > Bacteroidales > WCHB1-69 > CAZRCF01. The sequence continues at coordinate 1,078 of CAZRCF010000212.1, forward strand.
CTGCCTTTGTAACGGGAATCAAAACCTAATAGAGGATTTTGATAAATTTCGTAACGAACTCCTGCTGTAAAATTATCGTTGGTGTATATTATATTTGCAAATGCGTTCATAAGCATCTGTTCTTTTACTTCTGGAGCACCAATAAGTGAATCTTTTTGATAATATTGAGCATCCATTTGAAAATTACCGGTAATTTTTCCACCTTCTAAAACATTTTGACTAAATGCCAAATTATTGATATTAAACAATATAAATACTATTGCTAAATATTTTATTGTTTTATTTAGTTTATCTTCCATATATCACATTTTGTATAATTATTTTATCAATCATTTTTTACGTCTTAGCAACTTCCCACTTCTATCTTCTAACTTCCTCTACTTCTTAATCAATCCTTTAATTATATTGATTATTTCTAATTCGCCACCTTCGGCAAAAGATGTGTGCTGCCAAACAATCTCTTTGTTTCCATTTAGAATAAACATGTGAGGCACTTCATTTACGTTCATTGCTCTTTTAAAATCGCCATTAAGGTCGAGCAGGACTTCGTAATCCCAGCTTTTTCCATTTACAAAAGGGGCGACTTTTGACGATGAGCGTGTGTCGTCAACAGATACTGCAATTAATTTAACGCCAGTCTCTTTTTGCCATTCTTCATATACTTCGGCAATTGTTGAAAGCTCTTTTACACAAGGTTTGCACCATGTAGCCCAAAAACTAATTATAATTGGTTTGCCATCGTTTTGTATATCTTTCGTATTAAATGTTTTTCCATCAATAGTTTTTACAATAATTGAAGGTAATGAGTTTTTTAAATTTTTGGTTGTGTTAGTATCTTGACTAATAGCAAAATACGATACAAAAAGCAGACAAATTAATAAAATTGATTTTTTCATAATTAAAGTTTTTTATAACAATTTTTTTTGATTTACAAATGTACTAAATCGTTTTAAATTAATTACTATTTTGAGTAATATTTTTTTTCAAAAACCATTTTTCAAAAGTTTTATCGGACAATTTTTTGGTTAAACGAACGATAAAATATGTAATAATTAAAGCAAAAATGACTCTTGCAAAAAGTATGCCCGAAATATTGCCACCCAAAGCATATAAAAGCAGTGTGTCTTCAATAATACTATGACACAACCCCATAAGTGTTAGAGCATAAAACACATCGCGTGGCGAAACATTTTTATTTTGAGTTTCTCTGATAATAATTGCACCGCCATACGAAATTCCTAAGGTAAGCCCAACTACTGCAATTGGGATTACCTCTTTACCAATTCCTAAAATTTTTAGAACAGGATATAGCAATTTATTTATATGGTCTATAATATGAGTTATTCGTAATACAGAAAGGATAGTTAAAAGCCCAAAAATAAAAATAAAAATTGATATATAGTTTTTTAGTTCGTTTACAATCCAAGCTTGCCACGAATGATCTATTTGTTTAATGATCTTTGGAATTTCAGCAGTTTCTTGCAAAAAACCTGTTAACCGGTATAAATGAAATAAAATAATTCCTAAAACAATTGCAAAAACAAAACGGATTAAAAACATAACAATAATCTTAATACCGGCTTTACCAGCTATTTGCAATTCTATTGGAAAAGTGTGGGCAACTAAAAGCATTGTAAAAAGTATAGTAACTTGGCTAACTGTTAAACTTAAATCGTTTACCAAACTAAAATATGCCAAAATTCCACCATAAAGGTTAACTAACATTGCAGAAGCCCAAACTAATCCGGTTTCGCCGGGAAGTCCAACTAAATTCATAATTGGAGCTAATGCTTTCCCTATATATGGCAGTAAATTAAGTTCTTGAATAATTTTAACAATAATAGATATAGGTATCATTATTTTAAAAAGAATCAAAGCTGTTTTGCCAGTTTCTATAGAAATATTTTTGAAAAAGTTAAGTATTTTAATAAAAAATAATACCATATTATTTAGTGTTTTCAACATAAGTTAATAGGTTCATTATGCAATCTGAGTCATCACATTAAAACAATAGCACATCTATTTCCACTTCCCACTTCTAACTTCGTGCTTCCCACTTTTTCCTTTTCCCTTTTTACTTCCTTAAATTAATATCTTCTATTTTTAATTAAGAAGTTAAAGAAACGGAAAGCAATAAGAAAATGGTTAGCTATTGTTGCAAAAAAACCAAAATTCTTTACCATTATAACAAATCTCTCTTTTAAAGCACGAGGAATATTGTTTTTTGAAAGTCCATTATCTAAATACCTCGAAACTATAAGTCCTGAATTTTCGACCCAATTGGAACTTTTTAAGGAATTTAATATCCAATCGTAATCGGCAGAAATTCGATATTTTAAATTGTAGCAAGGAGCAATGCTGCGTTTAACAATTATCGACTGATGACATACAACTAAGCCGTTAATAAGGTTTTTCCACGAAAGTTTATCGGGTGTTTTTAGCCTACGCATACCAATAATTTTATCATCCTCATCAATTATCATGGTTTCGCCATAAATAACATCGGGAGTTTTGTATTGATTAGCAATAGACTCTATAAGGGTTATGGTATCTTCGTCGTATATTTTATCGCCGGAATTTACAAACCAAATATAATCGCCGCTGGCAATTCGCAAACCTTTATTCATGGCGTCGTACAAACCTTTATCGGGTTCGCTAATGAAATGGGTAACTACTTCACTGTATTGATTAATAATATCAAGCGTTCCATCGGTTGAACCGCCATCGATAATTATATATTCAAAATTGTTTGATGATTGAGCTTGTATGCTCTGAATGGTGCCTTCAAGAAATTGTTGGCTATTGTAAACCACAGTAATAATGCTGATAAGTGGGTTTCGTTTCGGTTCAGGTTCGGCAGGTAAATCGTCCATCTTTGGTTTTAATGTATATTTGTTTGTGCAAAATTACATATTCTTTATTTATATTGCAAAAAATATTAAATACTTCAAAATAAAACAGATAAGAATTTTTGTAAGACGACTACGATTTTATAAAAAACGATGAATCTCCATAACTTAAAAATCGATAATTGTTTTCAAGGGCATGTTTGTATATTGATTTCCACTTATCGCCAATAAAAGCCGAAACTAATAATAACAAAGTGCTTTTGGGCTGATGAAAATTTGTAATTAAACCATCTATTATTCGAGGTTTGTAACCCGGAACAATCATAATACCGGTGTATGCTTCAAGATATTTTAGTTTATGGGCATCCATATAATCAAGAATAATTTGCAAAGCCTCCGTTTTTAGCAAATCCTGATTTTCGCCTATGTATGGTTCCCATTGCGAAATAGTAAATATTTCAGAGGTGTTTCCAACCTTAATTTTTCGAGCTATTTGAATTAAACTTTCTATTGACCTAACGGTTGTAGTGCCTACTGCAATAATAGGTTTGTTTATATGAGATTGGATTTTTTCAATCAACTCTTTTTTAATAAAAACATGTTCTTGGTGCATAAGATGCTCGCCAATAATATCGGCAGAAACCGGTTTAAAAGTTCCTGCACCAACATGAAGCGTAATAGAATCAACATCAATTCCTCTTTTTTTAATTTGCTTAAAAACTTCAGGTGTAAAATGCAAACCCGCAGTTGGAGCAGCAACCGAACCATCGTATTGAGCATAAACGGTTTGGTATGTATATTTGTCATTATCAACAGTTTCGCGTTTTATATATGGTGGAAGAGGTATTTTGCCTGCATTTTCGAGCACTGTAGCAAAATCAAGGTTTTCGGGTTGCCAATTAAAATTTACAATAATTGCATCTTCAATTTTCGATTCTATATTTGCATACAACATTCCTTTTACATCATTATTTTCAAACGGAAGAAAAATTGTACCTTTCCATTTCTTTAAATTTCCGGCAATACATTTCCATTTGCAATTACCTTTTTTGGCTAATGCTAATGAATAATCGCCGTTATAATCAATTGGTTCTAAACAAAATACCTCAATATTTGCACCTGTATCTTTCTGAAAATGTAATCGTGCTTGAATTACTTTTGTGTCGTTTAGCAATAGCAAACTATTTTCGGGCAAAACATCCGAAATGTTTTCAAATGTTTTATCAAGTATTTCATCATTTTTATATACTAAAAGTTTTGATTTATCTCGCTGCGGAAGCGGAAATTTCGCTATTCGTTCGTCGGGCAAAGGGTAATCAAATTCTTCAATACGAATTGATTGATATTTTGAAAGCATTTTTTT
>CAZRCF010000213.1:0-5265 GCA_964598505.1 uncultured Lentimicrobiaceae bacterium
TTACTGTTTTTTGTGTTGCTTGTGTTTTAATTATCTGTTTTCCAAGCATGTCGGTAACTATTATTTCTACATTGTCTGTTGAAAGTACAACTGAAAACTGTCCATTAGTTGGATTAGGATAAATTGAAAACAAATTATCATCTACTACATAATCATTAATGTCTGAAATCAAACCGGATGTCGTGCCTTGAAAATAAAGAGATAGAGGAAAATTGCCTTGCGATCCTGTGAATACCGCTGTAGGAACCCGAATTAAAAAAGTATGATTGCCTGCATTAACCGGACCTAGATTGATTCGGCGAATGTCGATTACATCACCCGGGCACCAGTTGCTAAAAGATTGCCACTGTTCATCAGTTCTTGGCGAATTGCCATAAATTCCATTTGGTTGAGTATTGTATTGACGGAATGGTTCGCATGTTTGACGACCAGGTTTGTAAGTAAGTTTTAAAACATCATCAAAGTAAGCATAGTGAAATCTTCTGTTGTACTCTTCTCCGCCTGAATTAGCACCATGATTGGAGGTGATAAGAAAAAAAGCCGCATCAGCTAAATTATTGGGAACATTAAAAGTAATGCTCTTAGTTGTCTTTCCGATAGTATCTGTTGCTCCAACCTGATAATTATTGAAATTATTATTAAAGAATAATGGTAATAATATATTTGTATTTTGAGGTGGTGCAGATGAATTTGTTATAAGTTTCAGCTTTCCATAAAATACATCGTTACGACCCGAGCATCCTGCAACTTGTGTGTTTGCAGCATACGGGACTCCAAACAATGACAACTCAATCCAAATGTTAAAATTGTTTGTTATAACTGTATCTTTCAATAGCATGGCAACATTGTCGATGTTGAAAGTATAAGAAACAGAATCCGGCTGAATATTCTTATTCATAAACGGAGTAATAAAACGACCTAGTTCAATACGCTGCACGCTGTCGGGATTATAAGTAGCTGAATCAATTGGAACTAATGCCATATTCACATTTCCTATTCTATCGTAATTGTCGCATAATGCTTTGATGATAACATTAGCTTGCAAACTTGTACCAATTGACAAAATTTCAGCGTTTGTAAGTTTCCTCGCAAATAAATCATTCCTATGCTTTATCACTCCAACAGGTGGAGGTGGATTTGTAACAATTGCTGCATAGCCATCATAAAAGATTATACTATCTATAACTGTGATAGTAGTTTGCGATGAAGACTGGAATATGAATGTCGCAAAACCCAAAAGAAACAAAATTTTTTTCATAAGTATTTATTTAAAAAAATTAATTAGTTATTTTTTCAGTATTTCCCTGTTTATTATATAGTTTCAATTATCAATTGTTTTGCAAATATAGTTATTTCCTTTTATGTTTTTTACGAATTTACAACTTTGTACATCAAAGTAATATTCTAAATATCAAATAATGTAAGACCAACCTGTTCAATTAGTATTAGTTTATTTTTTTCGTCCAAAAAATCTTATTACAGAACCTTTTCCGTTATGAAGTAACCCTTCGTTTAATTCAATTTCTGTTTCTGTTAATTCTAAAAATTCATAATTTTTAAAATCACATTTAATTTCGTCAATTGAAAATAATAATTCAATGTTTTTTGGTCCACCTACATTTTCATTTTCAGAAATATTTTCAATGTGCCTTTTACTAAATGCTTCAAAAATAACTAACCCACCTTTTCGCAATAATTTTTCAAGAGCTTTGTGGTACAAAGACCTTATATCTGGCGGAAAGTGTGCATAAATTAGTGCAATTACGTCAAATTGATCAGTGCTAAAATTCAAAGTTTGTAATTCGCCAACTTGATAGTCAATTGTTACATTATTAGTTTTGGCAAGCCTAAAGGCTTTATTTTTTCCTTCTACACTAATATCAAAGGCATAAACAGTCCAACCAAGTTTAGCTGCAAAAACTGCATTGCGTCCTTCGCCTTCTGCCGGAAAAAGTATTTTGCCAACATTAAGTCTTTCCAATTGGTCTTTTAAGTATATGTTAGGTTGTTCGCCATAAACAAACTCATCTTTACTATATCTTTCGTTCCATCTTTCAGTCCAAGAATCATTCATATTTACTGGGTTTTAAAAAAACAAAAATATACAATTTATAAAAATACTTATATTTTGTTATATATTTATTTTGTTAAGCTAGTTAGCTTAATAATCAAATAATGCGAAGTTTGGAAACTTGGTACAACTGGGACTTCTTTCAACTTTTGCAAAAATAGTTAATTTTTTATTTGGGTTTTATAACAGTAACTATATTTGCTGATGTTATTTTTTTTTATATTCCCATGAATCATTTAAATCATTTCCACCAGCCATAATTAAAAACATACCACCACTACTATTTGATCTTTCAAGAATTAATGAGTTTTCTCCAAAAATAAACCTTTTCTGATCATCTGAATACCACCAAATAACGGGTAATATAGGAATTATATAAAAATTACGTTTAGTGTAATAGCAACTATCCTCTTTTCTCTGAATTTTAATATATTTTTCAGCAATTGTAGTTGTATCATCTAATAGCTTTGCATGCAAAATATTATTTTCATTTAATGTAAGACTTACATAAAGTTTCTCTTTTTTAACACTATTTTTAGGATAAATAAAATCCCAAAGTTTATAGTTCCCGAAAGGATTTAAACAAGGGTCATTATGGTATAATCCATTTATGTTATTAGTGATATTAAAGCCATCTGGTAATGAGCTAAATGGCAAAGGTTTATATAATGAACAACTTGATATAATTAATAATAATATCAAATGTATAGTTTTATTTACATGTTTCATTGCTATTATATTTAAATTTTACATAATCATTCCATTCTTGCAAATAAATATCAAATTTGCCGTAATGATAATTAAAATAAGATTCATTATATTTATACCAATTTTGACTATAAATATTTATCTTATCATATATTTTTATTAATTCATTATTATAAAAAACCGACCTATAACGTTTATTTGAAACAATATCGATAATTTTCAATGAAATCAATTGGTTGGTAACATCTATTGTATCTATTATACCTGTAATATAAAATGTCGATTCACGTTTTTCTTCATAATATCTTAATCCTAAAGTGTCATTCTTTGAATAACTGTTCAATTTATCCTTAAATAAAACAGAATCTTCACAACTCTGAATCTTTGATAATGCAGTCCAATATTGTTCTGTAGTTGCAACGTAATATTCTGATGAGCTAAAATCCTTTTTTATTTTGTCAATTTCATAATTCAATGAGTAATCTAAATTGTTTAATTTTTTATGATAGCATCTAAAAACTACTCGCATCATTAAAATTGGATTATTAACATTTAAATTATAGAAATCTTCTTGAAGTTTAGAAAAATAATCAGGAATAATATTTTTGTTATTTAATCCTGTATTAATACTTAATTTCCAACGAATTATAAAAAAGTCTCCTAGTTCTTGACAAATTCTTAAGGTAGCTAATGATTCATTTACATTTTTAAAATATTCAATTATTTCTTTTTTTAACACAAAATCCAATTGTTTTAAAGCATCTTCAATAGAAATTGGTGGTTTTACCTTATTTGAATTAGCTTTAAGAAATGGATAGTATTGAAAATCTTGACAATACCCTACATTAAAAAAAACAAAAACTATTATTATTGAAATATAGACTTTCATCTTTCAAATATGTTTTTCATTTACACTTTTCGTAATAACAATCAACTATTTTATATACATGAAAAATATTACAAAGCATACCAATTTGAAAAGCTTTGTATAGTTTTTGCGTAATTATTTTTCAAAGATATAAATTATTTTTTACAAATTCCCCAACACCCTTTTTATAATTATTTTACTCAATAACTAATCGTTGCTTATTTATTATAGTGTTGTTTTTCAGGCGGTTGCTTTTTTTTATTTTTTGCACGGTGGTATTATATTTTACAGCTATAGCGCTAAGGGTTTCGCCCGATTTTACTGTATGTATTATTTTATTGCTTTTAATCGGTTTTTTATCAAAGTTATTACCTGTTTTATTGTTTTTAGGTTCTGTTTTTGGGGCAACATATAGTTTTTGCCCGGCGAAAATATGGTTTGTTTTTAGTTTATTCCATTCGGTAATTTCCGAAATAGTTATACTGTATTTTTCGCAAATTGTGCTTAAATTTTCACCCTTTTTTACAATATGAATTAGCGTTGTCGGCTTTTGATTTGTGTTTTTTACAATCGAAATATTCTCATTTATAGGAGTTCCCGATGTAATTGGTTCTTCCACTTCGGTAAGAAACGTTGTGTCGGGTACAAAATTTGGTTTTACCAACAAATCGGGCATTTTTTCGTTAAAAACAGTATATGAATTTAATAGTGCGTTAAAAAAAAGTTCGGCTTTAAGGGCGTAACCATTGTAGGTTAAATGAACTTTGTCGCGTTGGGCAAGCCCTGCTTTTTTCCACTTTAACATCGAAAACCTACCACCGCTAATATTGTAATAATCGTATAATCCGCAGTGGTGTTTCTTTGCCATTTCGCGAGTAAAGTTCGAAAAATCGCTGCAAGCTGCAATATTTCGGCGGCGTTTATATAAATCGTGCGAATTTGAAAGTAAAATACTTGTTTGTGGCGAAGCGGTGCGAATAATTTTAATAATTTTATCTAAATTCCGCTCCATTTGTAAATTGTTAAACGTAAAAGGGTAAAAATCGTTAGCACCAACATCTAAAATAACTAAATCGGGTTGATATTCGGCTAACTGTTTTTCGAGTAAATTTTCTTTTAAAATACTATTATATCCAGCACCATTTATGCCAACGCTACTGTATAAAATTCCGTTATCGCTATTGCTTTCAATAAGAATTCCGTAGCACTCAAAATTAGTTTGAACGGTATCGGTACGCGAAAAGCTAAAATTTAACGAGTTTGTTGCTTTTGGCAAATGCACCTCAATATATGAACAATTTGGATTTGACGAATTCGAAATTTGTATCGGAATTGTATCATTATCGGAATAAAGCAGCAAATTAAAACTCGAACTATCTTGTTTGCAAAATATTTTAAGATTTACAAAATTCGATTTTATGGAGTTGAATTTATTATAAAAGTTTATTCCAAAAGTAGCCGCTGTGTCGGTTGTGTAAATTGCGGCACCGGTAATTCCCATCTTAAATTTTGGGTCGCGAAGCACATTACGACTATATTCCCATTTTCCGCTGCTTACCGATTTATAATCGTAAGCCGAATGTGTGCCTGCCGATTTGTAAGGAAAAACAAAACCACG
>CAZRCF010000214.1:0-5236 GCA_964598505.1 uncultured Lentimicrobiaceae bacterium
TTTGCGTTTTTATTATAAATATTGCAAGAAATATTATCAATTTTTTCTTTAGCATTTAAATTCCAAAGTGTAAATCCAATCGGAAAACTACCTTTTACGTTATCAAAAGTATCTGCCGGTACTATAAATCCTTTTAGATACTTTGCTAAAAAATATTCTTTAAATTTGGCAAAATTAGTACCTTGAATAAACTTCAAGGTTGAAAATTGTCCTAAAATCGCATCAGGAATTTTATCATATATTTTCGCCATAAATAATGCAAAAATTTCATTTGAAGCATTTCCAATTTTTAAATTATAGTATTCGCTAATTTTATTATTTGTTGCAACTCCTGATTTGTTTTCTCCTGTACCAGTAACTGTTCTTGCGGTAGTTGCCTCCGCATAAGGCGGATTAATATATATCACTAGCTTTTTACGTTTTTCGGGGTTGTTAATTATTTCTTGCAGTGGTGCAGGCAGCTTAGTAAATTCATCGTTAAGAAAATCGAACTGAAAAACGTGGTCGTCTAATAGGTTTGCACCGTTTTTTATACGGTCGTGCATTACTTCTACATCCTGTGTATCGAGCGTAGAAGCCCAAATATTGTATTTGTTGGTAAGCCCTGCCAATAAGTTTCCTGTTCCGGCTGCACAATCCCAAATATAGTATTCGTCTTGCCAATCTTCGCCCAATACATCGGTTAAGTATTTTTGCGAAAGTTCAACCCAAATTTGAGGTGTAAAAAAACTGCCTTTGCGCTCGCGTACATCTTGCGGCACAAGCAAATCGCGGCGTTCTACTATGTAATCCCAATATTCCTCGCGGGGTGGTCGGTCGTATCGGTTCCAAAATTGAGTGTGTGCGGTTTGCTTATCGGTAAAACTGGTTGAGCTAAAACTAAATAACCCTGATTCACTAATCTTTCTATCTAATTCGTAATGGTCGTGTTTTAATAGTACAAATAGTTTTTCTTTTAAAGTGTTGTTTTCGTGCGAAAGTAAATCGGCTAAATAAAAATCGCCATCAATAATGCCACTTTTTTTGGCAATATCCCAATTTACTGCAATAGTTGGTTTAACTGTTTGTAGCCATTTGTTGTAAATAACCATAAAATTATTTTTGTCGATTCTGGTTTTGGTTAAACCAAATTTGCCAACTACAAAATTGCTTTTTATAAAACTTTTAAGCTCTTTATCATCTTTTTTGTAATTAAATAAAAGTGCTTTTTGGTCGATACAACTCTTTACTTTTTGGTGTATTAATTGAAATTCTTTTGTGTTGTAGTCAGATGGGGTAACATTCCAATTAAAATCGTTTTGATAAAATACATCGTGAATTTCGCTGTAGGGAATAAAAGCAATTTTTTCACCATCCAAAGCACCAAGCATTGGTGGCGGCAAAAACTTGTCGAAAGTTCGTGCCTTGCCAATTGTTAGTATAAGCTGAACAATTGAATTATATATATCCGAAGAACCTTTTTTTGCTTCAGCCCAAAGCAGTGACTCTTGTTCAAATAGTTCTTGTTGGCTTTGGTGCATACTAACGCAAAAATCAACATTGCCAATTATTTTAGTGCAATCGAAAATCCAAAAATAGTCTTTTGCTACTTTGTTTTTTAGTTCTTCTTCTCTAATGTTTCCGTATGACATTTTATTGACTTTGTGTTTATTTCTAATTCTTTTGTTTATCTTTTTTACAATATTTGAAAAACATTTGTTATTAGCGAATTGATAATATGATATTATATAAAAACAAAAGTATAAAAATTATACTAATACACCAATTTTGTTATATATTTATTATTTTACGCATAAAAAAGTAATTTATTATTTCGAAAATATCTCTTTAGCTTAAAAATGTAAATCTCTTTATCAAATTCGGTTGCTGAAAAGGAAATATTGTTTTGTTTTTTTAATAGGAGTAACTAATTGTTCTTCTAATATTTGTTGGCTTAGTTTTATCTTTTTATTTCCAAATAGGCTCATTTTGCCAATTCAACATTTTTCCCTTACCATCAGAAGGAATTCCCATATATTGAATAGGGACATTTTGATGTTTTTCAAATAAAACTTCTAATTTGTCTTTTAAACTATTGCTGGGATTAGCCCTTTGAAGCAAGTATTTAAGGACACAAATAAAATAGAAAACTCGTTTGTTATTTTGAAAAGGAATATTAATCCATTTACCAACAGGTTTTAATAATTTTTCAGGTTCTATAGCTAAATCTCTGTTCCAAAGCCTTGAATGGTGGGCACAAATATTTCGCACATAAGTTAAAGAATGTAGCCATGATATAAAAACGGTAGGATGAACATCAAAAAAATCGGCAATTCTTTTTTTATCGCTATTATTTTTCAACCCTCTGTAAACATGAGATAATTCGCCAATAGTAAGTAATTCCAAACACATCCATGAGGGGGGATTAGAAGGGCTGTAATAATTGTCGGTATAATGTTTAATAAAAACTTCAGGTGTTCGAGCGGTTTTTGCTTTTAAAATAACTGATTGTAAGTCGGAATACGGGTCAACAAGATTACCAATTTTATTGTAAAATGGTGAAACAAAAAGACTTTTATTATCCTGCCAATGAGAATCGTTATAATGTTGTGCCAGACAATATATCATCTGTGTACGGATAGCAATTTCAATGCGTTCTATGCAGTCAAAAACAAGCAACCTCAATTCTCTATCGAAAGTATAGGTGTTAATTATTTGACTGAAAGTTACACCTTTATTAAAAGTATTTTTTATTTGTTGGTAAGGAAGAAAATACGCACTTAAACGATAATAGCTGATTTCTTTTAGATACGCTAATGCTTTTGATTTATTGGAAATTGTTAAACCTCTACTTTCGAGCAATGATAATTGTTCTTGAAACGACAGTGGTGTTTTATTGTAAACTTTTTTACTCATAGCCCTAAAAGAAAAGACCTCCCAAGTGTGCATCAACGAGAGGCATGAGAGGTGTATTATCGTTAATAAATATAATTTCTTTTATAAATGACCCACATGCAGTTCTTATGGTATGCAAAACGGGTTCTATTGATGCGAAATTAATACAAATTATACAGCAAATTATAAAAAGCATAAAAATTAACATCAAATTAACAACCACTTAGCATATACTTAACATAACATTTTTTGTATCAATTCCTTTTTCTATAACTCAATTTGCAGTCATCTGATGACTTGCGGATTTAAGGTTATATATTTATTAGTTAACGCACAACAAAGTTATTTAATTTTTCGAAAATCTCTCTATTGCTTCTTTAGCTGTAGTAACGAAAATAATTTGTCCAAGCTTGTTGCTTTCAAAAATAAAATCTTGTATACTTTTACTTGTATATTTTGAAAAATCGCCTATTATTGCCAATTTTACTCTAAAATTTGAAAATTTTTGAAGTATTTCGCCGGCAATTCCGGTTTTTAAATCGAAAAAATCGGTTGTGATATTTTTCTCGTAAATAATTATTTTATCGAAATCTTGATAGTATAAATCAGCCAATAAATCTATACCATCTTGAATTTTATTTATTATAATTTTTTCTGAAATAACTTCAGCAATTCTTATATTTCCAATTTGAGTGGTTTTAATTTTCATTTTATTAAAGTATTAAAAAACATAATGACCTTAAAAAATACAATAGCGAGATACATTAAGTTTCCCGCTATTGTAATATAAAAAAATAAATATTCTATTGCATTCCGCTTGTTACAGCTTCGGGAAAAACTTTTTTAATTAAACCTTGTAAAACTGTTCCAGGTCCTAATTCGCAAAAATCAGTACCATTGTCAGCAGCCATATTCTGAACAGTTTGAGTCCATCTAACAGGCGAAGTAAGTTGGTCAATTAAATTCTTTTTAATGGTTTCGGGGTCGGTGCTTGGTTTTGCATTTACATTTTGATAAACAGGGCAAATTGGTTTGCTAAAATGTGTATTATTAATAGCTTCGGCTAATTCAATACGTGCAGGTTCCATAAGTGGCGAGTGAAAAGCTCCACCAACTTTAAGAGGTAAAGCACGTTTTGCTCCGGCAGCTTTTAATTTTTCGCAAGCTTCGTCAATTCCTTTTATTGAACCCGAAATTACTAACTGTCCGGGACTATTATAATTTGCAGGAACAACAATTTCCGAAATTTCGTTGCAAATTTCTTCTACTTTTTCATCATCTAATCCTAAAATTGCTGCCATAGTAGAAGGTTCTGCCTCGCATGCTTTTTGCATAGCCAATGCACGTTTATATACTAAAGATAAACCGTCTTCAAACGAAAGTGCTTTATTGGCAACCAATGCCGAAAATTCACCCAAAGAGTGTCCGGCAACCATATCGGGTTTAAAATCTTCACCTAATGAGGCAGCTAATATAACCGAGTGTAAAAATATTGCCGGTTGAGTTACTTTTGTTTGTCGCAAATCTTCATCGGTTCCCGAAAACATTAAATCGGTAATATTGAAACCAAGAATTTTATTTGCTTTTTCAAATAATTCGTGAGCCATTGGGTTGTTATCATATAAATCTTTACCCATTCCTACAAATTGTGCTCCCTGTCCGGGAAATACATAAGCTTTCATACGTTCATTTTTATTTTGTTATTTATTTGTCGTATGGAACTCGCTAATTATCATTCTCTTGGGTGAAAAGGATTTTCATGCTCGTTTCATATTTCTAAATTGTATTAATAATTAATCATAAATCACCATTTACCTTTAACCGTGAACCATTTACCGTGTAATGCGAATTTATTTTCTACCACCAAAAAGACGTAGTAAAAACAGAAACAGGTTTATAAAATCTAAATATAGATTTAAAGCACCCATTAACATCAATTTTTTTGTTGATTCTTCCCCTGCAATTGATGCTTGACCCATATTTTTAATCTTTTGCATATCGTAAGCCGTTAATCCGGTAAAGATTATAACTCCCAAAACATCAATTAAATATCCAAGACCAAAACTACCCATAAAAATATTTATTATTGAGGCAATAATAATTCCTACTAAAGCCATATACAGAATAGAACCAAAACGAGTTAAATCCATTTTGGTATAATAACCTGCTATTGCCATAGTGCCAAACATTGCTGAAGTAATTACAAACGTTTTAAATATAACTACACCTGAAAATACCAACAAAATAAAACTTAAACTCATTCCCATTAATACCGAATAAACTAAAAATATAAATGATAATGTTATAAATGAAAATTTCTTTGCACCAAAGCTCATTAGTAAAACCATTGCTAACGGCGAAA
>CAZRCF010000215.1:0-5233 GCA_964598505.1 uncultured Lentimicrobiaceae bacterium
AATTATTTATAAGAGGCTCTCCCTGCCAGCTAATTACTGGTAGGGTGGTCTACTCGATTACCCACAGTATTTCCCTATTTAAAATTCAACACAAGTGATATATTATGATATTTTAATGCTTGAAAAGTCGGATTCTCATTTACGTCTAACAGTCCCAAAGAATATCTTATCTCTGGTGCAAAAATGAAATATTTTAGTCTGTTTTCTATACCAATTCCAAAGTCAATGGCTAAATCTGGTTTGTTTTTGAACTCTGAACTCGATTTATAATTCTTTTCAAGTGGGAGTCTTAAATTTGGGCCAAAAAGTAAATATGGAACTGTTTTCCTTTCTCCAATCTTATAGACAAAATGGGTCATGATATCTATAGAAATCGGAAAAACCTTATAAGTCAATATTGAATTATCATTTTTTGTTGTTACAACTCCGCTTTTGTTAAAAGCAAGCTCAGTTTTGGGTGAAAACAAGAAATTCTTTGAAATTGAATAGTCCATAAATACACCCAATTTAGTCCCAATGCCGGTATATATTTCCGCATTACTTGGTAAAGATTCTTTTGACTGAAGAAATGAATAATTTGTCCCCAAATTGAATCCAAATCGTAATTTGGTATCAATGTTTTTGTTTTCAGATTGAGAAAAAACAACGAATGCACAAAATGCTAATGTTACTGTTAAAATAGGCTTTTTCATGTTTAAAAATTTAAGATTAATAAAAAAGTAAGTCAGTAAACATTTTGTCATTCAATATTCTTTTGGTTAATTCTCACAATAAACGGAGATGTCATTATAATATTTTGGGTAACTATTAAATACGTGCAACAAAACTTTCTTAATCCAATCATTTTTGGTTTGCTTGTCGCAATAAAATGCGATATATTTTTTGTTGCCTTGTTAAATAAGTTACAAACTTAATTATTTTTTAATTCATTGATAAACTTTATTTTAATAATTACAAGTAATCAAACGTCAATTTTATTTTTCATGAACTTTAAAAAAAGTTACAACCTTTTAAATTATAAAATTCTAAGCTATAAAATTTTACATAATTATTTATAAGAGGCTCTCCCTGCCAGCTAATTACTGGTAGGACGGTTTACTCGATTATGTGGTAGTTTTTTCTTTTCAAAGCCCATACTCAATTAATATTTCACCATATTTGTTCAATTCATATTCAAAATTTGGAGGAATTATCTTATTTTTATTTGAATGAGAAAATCTTTTTATGTATTCTTCTCTTTCCCTGTTATCCTTGATTTTCTGATTTAGTAAATGTCCTTGATACAAACTTAATTTAATTTCCATATCTACATTATACAAAATCTTATTGTCTTTTAGAGCCAACAAATCTTCAAAAAATGTGTTTTCAACAATCCTTGATAATCTAAGAAAGTCATTAAATTCTATATTGCCCTTAATGGAAGCAATGAATAACTTTCCAATTATTGTAGCCTTATTAATTTCATCTAGTTTGTGAATAATTAATAAAAGTTTTTCTCCAGCATCTTTGTGGTTTTTATTTGCTTCAATTTTTCGAACAAATTTCTCTATTGTTTTTGAATCAATAGATTTTAGTTCAAATAAAAATTTCAAAACTTTTTTCGTAAATCTATAATCTTCAATTTTCTTGACTAATGTGTATGTTTTATAACCTAGTTCAAATATTGGTATGGCTTTAATTATTTCAGATTCTAATAGATTATCAATACCCAATTCCAATATCTCAGTCGAAATTTCAGAAATATTTTCATTTATCACTGAATTAAATATGTTTAGTTTTTTATCACTCATTTCAATGGTATATTTACCTGCATTTGCAATAATTGCTACTAACGGCAGTTCATCTAAAAATCTCCTTGTATAATAAAATTTTGTTCAAATTTAATCCATTTAGCGAATTTACAAAATTTTATATGATATTTTTCTATATAACAGATATGTTATTGTCAATCAAGTTGTTAATAAAATTAAGGGAATTGGGGTTTTTAGACAGTCTGACGGTTTGTCGCTAAATACTGATAGGGAGTTTGAAACCGTAAACTGTCTGACAGCACCAATGTTTATTAATTGCTTAAATGTTTCTACTCGCACTGTACGCGCACTAATGCAAAACCCTTGTTAGCAGTAGTAAACATGTAAATTCAAACCTACAATTACAATATCGTTTTGCCAAACTGCTTGTTAGATTTTAGTTGCAAAGTTTCCTTACTTCATATTTAACATCAAATGAACAACCTCTATTGTTTCTCCATTATTTTCATGTCTCGAAATACCAACTTTCAAATTTGCGAAGTGATGTAAATCATCCCTTACACTGAATCCTGAAAGAGGATATTTATCTCCGTAATCATAATTTGAATTTAGATTCTTGATGTATTCAGAATAATTAATCCACAAATTGTCAAATCGTTCTGCCTCACCAAATACTACAATAAATTTACGTTTGAGCTCATGAGTATCATACTTTGAAAGTAATTTTATTAAGTGTTCTGCTACAACTACGTTTTTTGAGCCGCAACTTTCAAGCCTGAGACATTCAATGATTGTAATTGGAATTCCATTATTCATCCTAATCATGATGTCTAATTCACCTGCCCCTTTGCCGCTACCTGAACTTCCAGATCTTGTCTGGTCTGCTATGTTGTGTCCTTTAGTTCTCAACAAATCAACGATATCGTCATTAATTATGTCTTCAATTTTCTTTTGAAACTTTCGTTCAAGAATTCTTGATCCCACTTCAATAATATCATTCAGGATTTTATCAAGTGAATACATCGGGTTATTATCAGGCTCAGGATTATCAATTCTATATAACCCAAGAAGTTTATGAACATTAACTCCAGTAGCACTTACTTCACACGGTATTGTTTTGAAAGTATTCTCAAATCCTATTCTTTTCACAAATGCATAGTTAAACAAATGTGGAGTCATTGAGTTAAGACATTCAGGGCAAACACATGGAATTTTCTCAGGAACGTCAGGGTAGTTCAAAGATTGATGGATATCATTTAATTCTTTCCTGATAATCTCAAGTAAAAAGGTTGCATTGTTACCATGAATCCAGATATTAAGTTTTCGAGAATACTGATCAGTTGTTACTAATGCTCGTGTATTTTCTCTTTGAATAATTACCCCATTCTTCCAGAATGTCTTATCATAAACCAAATTTCTTGTTCTTACAATGAAACGAGCCATTATACCTGCTGGCATGAAATCATAATGATATTCAAAACGCAAATTATC
This sequence comes from uncultured Lentimicrobiaceae bacterium, assembly GCA_964598505.1. Taxonomy (GTDB): domain Bacteria; phylum Bacteroidota; class Bacteroidia; order Bacteroidales; family WCHB1-69; genus CAZRCF01. Next base: position 3,243 of record CAZRCF010000215.1, read on the forward strand.
TTTGTAATCCCAATCAAATTCGACTCTTTCAGGCTTAAGTAACTCTGGTATAAGAAACACGTTTTTTTCAACTTCAAAACATAACTCAAACTTCTTCATGAGCGTAACTATATATGGACACTTATCCCGTTCAAAGGCATCGAGTATAGTGTCCAACATTTCAGAGTTAAACTCCCCGTTCCGAGTAATAACATCTTTTGAATCAAGGATTTTATATACAGCATTTGTTGCCCATTCAGGTTTTAAAAACACTAAATTTCTTAATAAGTTGTCATCTTGGAAATGGAGGAAAACACCTAAGTCATGAAAGTATTGACTTAAGAAAAGTGCCCGTTTATTTGACAAACCGTGCTGGTTACAAATAGTTAAATAACCTTCAGTTGAAATATAATTTGAATCTAGAGACTCCAATATTGTCCTTATTTCCAACCATGCTTTTGGAAGCATATCACCGATAAGTGGTAATGAATCAATTTCAGTTCCAATTTGTTTTGTAAGAAGATTAATGTTTTGACCACTTTTTGCACTAACTTGATGGAATGATACGATGTTTTTGAATTTAGCTTTGAGCGATTTCTCGTCAATGTTGGCAATTCGTTCATCAATTTTATTCAACACAATTATTACTGGGGAGTTGTTACTCAAAAGACGAATTACATTTAACCAATAATCAAAGCTAATTAAATGTTGATCTGATCTTGCATCCCAGATTAGCATATAGAGAGACCTGTTTGTTAGAAAAAATTGATGAGTTGAATGATAAATTTCTTGACCTCCAAAGTCCCAAATATTTACTCTGAAATCAGGTGATGAACTCGTTTCTATCTTCCATGTTTTTATATCAATTCCTTCTGTAGTATGTGTTTCAGGTATCGAATCATGAATTATGCGATTCATTATGTAAGTCTTTCCAACATTACCCTGTCCAACTATTAATAATTTTGCTTCAAATAATTGCACATTATCACCAAGGGATAAATAATAATTTATGATACCGGAAACTCCCTGAGAGGAAATTTCCACAGGTACTCTTCCAATTGGATTGCTGTCAAAATCCAAAAACTCAAGTGAAGTAAGGTTTTCAAACTCTTTTGGTAAAGAACTTATCTTATTACCACTTAAATTCAACCTCTTTAACTTTTTTAGTTTGCCAATACTAGTTGGTAAATATGTAAGCTCATTGAAGCTTAAATCAAGTTCTATTAAATTCTCTAGCAGGTCAAATGCATCGTCTTCTATTAAATTGATTTTATTTTCAGATAAATCTAACTTCTCAAGAGTATGAGAATCACTTACAGCAGTCGGAAATTTCTGTAATTTATTGCCCTTTATACTTAAGCTATTACATTTTGGGTATGTTATTCTTTCTGTTGGAATTGAAGTAATTTGGTTATAACTAATATCAACTTTTTCAATACTCATCAAATTCCTAAAATAATGACCATTTATTTCATGTATTTGATTATCCGCTAAGTTAAGGTATTTAAGATTTTCAATTGTGAATACGATAGTCGGAAAAACTTTAAGTGTATTATTTTTCAAACTTATGTGTTCGAGGTTTTTAAATTGAAAGAACCAGTCGGGGATTTCCTGAATGGAATTTCCGAATAAATCAAGATACTTAATCGCTGTGCAAATTTTGAGTTGGTCGGGAACTTCCTTTAGTCTACCAGTTGTTAGTTGTACTTTATGGGTATTAGATCTTAAATCTTTCAGTTTATCCTTGATGTGTGGTTTCATGTTCTTTGATTTTTTTTATTCTAATTGTCAATTTTTCCAAAATGGTTAGTGCAAAAATCTTACGTAAAATTCTCAAAAAAAAGATTTTAAATCACAGTTCTGATTCTATTCTGATTTTCTTAACGTCTTTCATTGGGTTATCTTGGTTAATTACTGCTAACGTGCCGCTAATCACCATTAGGCGATTATATCGTAATTAGTTCTATGATAATTTTATATTTATAATTAATAAAGCAAACCTACAATATAAT
>CAZRCF010000216.1:0-5204 GCA_964598505.1 uncultured Lentimicrobiaceae bacterium
CCAATAAACCAATAAATAAACGTATGAAAAACACAAAAATTTTCACAATTATGATTATTACAATTGCTGTAATTGCTTCATGCAAGCCCAAAACAAAAGATAATAAGAACGACTTTAAATTCCTTACCGAACAGTTTGCTGATATTAAAATTATGCGATATCAAGTTCCCGGCTTTGATAGTTTGAATTTAAAACAAAAAGAGTTAGTTTATTATTTAAGCCAAGCAGCTTTGTGTGGTCGCGATATTATTTGGGATCAAAATTGCAAACTTAACTTACCTATTCGTCATACATTAGAAGCTATTGTTGATAAATATTCGGGTGATAAAAATAGCGAGGACTATAAAAAGTTTATGATATATGTTAAACGTGTTTGGTTTTCAAATGGAATTCACCACCACTATTCAAACGATAAGTTTTTCCCTGAAATTACAAAGGAATATTTTGCCGATTTAGTTAAAAAATCAAACGGTGGTAATTTCCCTTTAACCGAAGGCGAAACAATTGAGCAATTTATTGTTAGAATGACTGCAAATATTTTCGACCCAACTATTGCTCCAAAAAGGTTAAACACTGATGATAGTAAAGATTTATTGCTTACTTCTGCATGCAATTTTTACGAAAATGTTTCACAAAAAGAAGCCGAAGCATATTATAATAAAATGAAAAAAGCTAACGACGAAAAACCAATCTCTTATGGTTTAAACTCGAAATTAGTTAAAGAAAATGGTAAAATTGTTGAAAAAGTTTATAAAATTGGTGGACTATATTCATCGGCTATCGAAAAAATTGTTTTTTGGTTAGAAAAAGCAGCTAATGTTGCCGAAAATGAAAAACAAAAATCACATATTAACAAACTTATTGAGTATTACAAAACCGGCGATTTAAAAACCTGGGACGAATATAATGTATTGTGGGTTACCGATTTAGAATCGCAAGTAGATTATGTAAATGGTTTTATTGAAGTTTATGGCGATCCATTAGGAATGAAAGCTACTTGGGAATCAGTGGTAAATTTTAAAGATATTGAAGCAACACGTCGCGCCGAAAAAATTAGTGCTAACGCACAATGGTTTGAAAATAATTCGCCAATTGATGAAAAATTTAAGAAAAAAGAGGTTAAAGGAGTGTCGGCAAAAGTAATTACCGTAGCACAACTTGGTGGCGAATGTTACCCTACAACTCCTATTGGTATCAATCTTCCAAATGCAAATTGGATTCGCAAGTTTCATGGTTCTAAATCGGTAACTATGGAAAATATTACATATTCTTACGACCAATCTTCTCTTGGAAATGGAGTTTTAGAAGAATTTTGTTTTTCAAAAGAAGAAATTGATCGCTCAAAAAAACTTGGTTCAAAGGCAGATAATTTACACGTTGATATGCACGAATGCTTAGGTCATGGCTCCGGTCAAATGTTACCAGGTGTTTCTGATGCAGCTTTGAAAAATTACCATTCAGTTTTAGAAGAAACTCGTGCCGACCTGTTTGCACTTTACTATTTAATGGATAATAAAATGGTTGAATTGGGTTTAATTGAAAGTCTGGAAGTTGCAAAAGCAGAATACGATAAATATATTCGTAATGGAATAATGATGCAACTTACTCGAATTGAATTAGGTAAAAATATTGAACAGGCTCACATGCGTAATCGTGCATTAATAGCACATTGGTGCTTCGAGAAAGGTGCTAAAGATAAAGTAATTGAAAAGAAAACTAAAGATAATAAAACCTATTTTGTAATAAATGATTACACAAAATTGCGTAATCTTTTTGCCGAATTACTTAAAGAAGTTCAACGAATAAAATCAACCGGCGATTATGCTAATGGTAAAATTTTAGTAGAAAATTATGCTATTACAGTTGATCAAGTATTACATAAAGAGATACTTGAAAGGTATAAAAAACTAAATGTAGCTCCTTATGGTGGCTTTATTAATCCAAAATTTACTTTGGTTGAAAAAGATGGAAAAGTTACAGATGTAAAATTAGAATATCCTGATGATTATACTAAACAAATGTTAGAATATTCGAAAAATTACTCGTTTTTGCCAGTTAAATAAGCAAATAGATTTTTGAGTTTTTAAAAGGCGTTGAAAAATAATTTCAACGCCTTTTAATTTAAAAAAATGTACTTTTGTACATTAAATAAATTTAATGAATAAGAAAATTAAACATATCATATTTGCTTTTTTGCTTTGTATTCCAATACAAATTTTCAGTCAAGAAAAAGCAGATAATAAATTCTCATCTTATCCAGGAAGACAAAATTTATTAGATAAAATAGTCGAAACTGATAACGATCCTATATTTGAAAATGCTACTTGGAGTATAATTGTTAATGAAGCAAAAAGCGGCAAAAATATTGCAAAATTTAACGAAAATAAAAGTTTAATTCCTGCTTCATTAATGAAAGCTATTACTACAGGTGTTGGCTATTGGCAATTAGGAGCAAATTTTACTTTCGATACAAAGTTTGAGTATTCGGGAGAAATTACTCAAGATTCTATTTTAAATGGAAATCTCTATATTGTTGGTGGAGCAGATCCTACATTGTGTTGCTTTTTATGGAAAAACACAAATCCAGATACACTTTTTTATAAGTGGACAAAATTGCTAAAAGAAAAAGGGATTTCAAAAATTACAGGAAAAATTATTGCCGATATTTCAATGTTTGACGATTTAACAATACCCGGTACATGGCAATGGAGCGATATTGGAAATTATTATGGTGCAAGTTCAACACCTTTAATGTTTAACGAAAATTTGATTAATATTTGGTTTAGTTCATCTGATAGTATTGGAGTAAAGGCACAAATTGACTCTATTTATCCAAAAATGCCTTGGATTACATTAGTAAACTATGTTCAATCGGCAGCAAATAATACTGGTGATAATGTTTGCGTTTATAGCCAACCCAATGGAACAAATATTTTATTAAAAGGCACAATTCCTGCTGGTAAAAGTGCTTTTAAGGTAAAAGCAGCCAATACTAAACCTGATTACACTTTATTGTGGAATTTTAATAATTATCTTAATGAAAACGGAATAAAAACATCAAATTATTTTTCAGAAGTTACTTTCAGAGATATTCCCGATACAAATGTTAAACGAAAATTGCTTTTTGTAAACAAATCGCCTTCATATAATGCAATTGCTTCACATACAAATAAATATAGTCATAACACTTTTGCCGAAATTATACTTAAAACCTTAGGTTATCGTAGATCAGGGGTAGGTTCATTTTATTCAGGTACTAAAGCAATTGATTTTGCTTTAGCAAATAAAGGAATTTCCACAAAAGGATTTATAAACGTAGATGGAAGTGGGCTTTCGCGTAATAATTTAGTAACAACTTCTATGATTTGTAATTATTTATCGGCAATGACTAAATCGTATGCTTTCAATAGTTTTTATTTGTCATTATCCGAAGCCGGAAGTTCAGGAACACTATCATGGATGATGAAAGGAACATCAGCAGCAAAAAATTTAAGAGCAAAAAGTGGTAGTTTAGAGCAAATTAAATCTTATGGTGGATATGTAAAATGTACAAATGGAAATTTATTATGCTTTTCAATTATTGTAAATAATTATTCATGTAGCTCATTATTAATTAATAAAAAAATTGAGGAATTAATGGTTGCAATTTCTAATTTATAGTAAAAGAAGAAGTTTCAATTAAGTATTATAAAAATAGAGTTAAAAAGTTAATAAAAATATCAATATTAAAATAATATTCATAAATTAGCCAACTATTTATTGAATAAAATTTAACTAAATATAATATAAAAAAAATGAGCAATATTGATTGGAAAAGTCTTACATTTTCATATATGAAAACAGACTATAATGTAAGATGCTATTATCGAAACGGTAAATGGGGTGAATTAGAAATTTCATCTTCTGAATATGTTGAAATGCATATAGCTGCAACATGTCTTCATTATGGACAAGAAGCATTTGAAGGATTAAAAGCATTTCGTGGTGCCGATGGCAAAGTTCGGTTATTTCGTTGGGAAGAAAACTGGAAACGTATGGTAAAATCGGCTCAAGGTATTTTACTTGCTGAAGTTACTAAAGAGGTTTTTAAAGAGGCAATTGATAAAGCTATAAAAATGAACGAGCGTTTTATTCCACCTTATGGTACTGGCGGTTCGTTATATATTCGTCCGGTATTATTAGGTTCCGGAGCAAAAGTAGGCGTTAGCCCTGCCGATGAATATCTGTTTATGGTTTTCGTTTCACCAGTTGGTCCTTATTTTAAATCTGGATTTAAACCTGTAAAGATGCAACTTGTTCGCGATTTCGACAGAGCTGCACCACTTGGAACCGGTTGTTATAAAGTTGGTGGTAATTATGCTGCAAGTTTAAAAGCTGGCGAAAGAGCTCACGACGAAGGTTATGCTGCAAGTATTTTTCTTGAAGCAAAAAATAAAGAGTTTATTGATGAAGCAGGTCCTGCAAATTTCTTTGCTATTAAAGATAATACTTATATTACACCTGAATCCTCTTCAATATTACATTCTATTACAAATATGTGCTTACGCGATTTGGCTAAAGACATGGGATTAAAAGTAGAGTGCAGACATATTAATGTTAATGAGTTATCATCATTTGAAGAAGCTGGAGCATGTGGTACTGCTGCTGTAATTTCACCAATTGGCGAAATTCAAGATAGAGAAATAGGCACTGTTTATAAATATGGAGATAATGAAGCTGGTGTTTGGTCAACAAAATTATATAATCGCTTACAAGCAATTCAATATGGCGAAGAAGCGGATAAATTTGGTTGGTGTGAGATAGTTTTGTAATTAATATTTTGTTAATATTATTTTTTCTATATTTGCTATCCACTAATAACAAGCTGCTTGTTAAATAAATAAAATAATTAAAAAGTAATTAACAGAATTTTGTTGATTACTTTTTTTAAAAAAAGATATAAAAAATCTTAAAAAATCTTAATTTTGTTTTGAAGATTAGAAATTATTAAACCATTTAAAAAAATTAAAATGAAAAAATTATTATTCGTGTTTGCAGTTGCTGGTTTATTTACATTAGTTTCATGTGCTGGTAACAAAGAAGAAGCAAAAACTGAAACTACTGATACAACAAAAACTGAAGTTATTGCTGACACAACTACTAAAGTTGCAGCTGATACGACTGTAAAGGCAGAAGCAGCAGCACCTGTTAAAGAAGTTAAAAAA
>CAZRCF010000217.1:0-2185 GCA_964598505.1 uncultured Lentimicrobiaceae bacterium
TGTTTCAAGACAAAAAGTTGATATATAAATTTGGCTTTTTGATGGATAACTTTATAAATATGATATATATCATAAATCAAACCTATAAATTTATATTCCACAATTAATGACGAAGAACCGTTTTTGTTTTTAAGTAATTAAATTTTTCTAATACATTGATAATTGATTAACGGTTTTAATTAACTTTGCACAAAAACATTAACTTTATTAAATATCAAATTTTTATGGAACAAAATAATATTAAAACCATTCGCACTTATACTACAAGCGAATATATATCAATGAACTACAAAGGAAAATTATCCGATGAACGTCATTTATCTTCAATTCGCGAATTTGATAAAAATAACAATGTTATTAAAGAAATCACTTATCTTCCAACTGGTGAAATTGAACATAATACAACTTCTGAATATGATTATAAAAACAATATTATTGTTAATTGTATTTTTGATGAAAACAATGAATTACTTCAACGCCATGAATATGAACGTGATGCAGAAGGTAAAATTACGGTTGAAAAATGTTTTTATGCCGAAAGCGATGAACCCGATTTTACATATTACAAATACGACCAAAACAATAATTTAGTTGAAAAAGTAAATATGGATAGCGATAATGATATTTATTCTCGTCATTTATTCGCTTACGAAAATAATTTATTAGTAAAATCAACTCTTTATAACGACTCCAACCAACTTGAACACGAAAAAAATATGCAATACAACAATCAAGGTCAATTAATTCTTGAGTTGGATAATGATTATATTGATAATATTAAAAGAACATTTAAGTATGAATATGATGAATTTGGAAACCGTAGCAAAATATTGATTTACAATAAAAACAATCAATTAATTTCAAAATCATTATACACTTTTAACGAACAAAGATTAACTACTGAGCTTATAGAAGAAGATATTAATGGAGAATTTACTACAAAATTCAATTACAACGAACAAAAACTAATGATTTCTCAAGAAAAATTTGATGCAGATGACGACTTAATTCTTCGCTTTGAATACATTTATGAAGGCAATAATTTAATTAAAACAAAAACATTTGTTCGTGATAACGATTTGTTAGAAATGGAAAGCGAATTAGAAGATAATATGATTTGCAGAGCCTTTGTTGATTACGAATATGAGTTTTTTGAATAGAATTATAATGAAATGAAAAGTGCGAAGTTACAAACTTCGCACAACGTTTCAATTACACCTTGCCCCTTTTCCCTTTTTCCTTTTTCCTTGTTATTTAAAGTCAATTGAAGCAAAGGTTCGTTTAATTCCTTTTTGGTATTTAACTTTCGGATATCCAAAAATTACAATTAGTCCTTCACGGCTTTTCGATTTAATTCCATATTTTTCTCTAAACAATTTTGCTTTTTTACCACTCTGTATAAATGGATGAACTCCACCAAGCATACATGTTCCAAGTCCTAAAGTTTCGCCGGCTAACATAGAGTATGTTGCAGCAATTATAGGATCGGCTGGGTCGGAGTATTCAGAGCCATAAAAATACATTGCCAAAGGAGCATTGTAAGTAACTATATCTTCACCTTTTTTGTTAAACTCTGTATATGCTTTAAATAATGGTTTTACAAAACCTTTAAAAAGTTCATCGGTTGCTTGTCCCCAAAAAGGTCTCATTATAGCTAAAAACCAATTTGAAACAAGCCATTTTATTCCTTCTAAATATTCGCAAAAATCTTTTGAAAGTTTATTAACTTTTTCTCTCGAATCGAAAACTAAAACATTAACATCTGATGGTGGTAGCCCCATAGGTGCAGTTTGTGCTGCTTCCAAAATTTTATCAATTATCTCTTTTGGAACATCTTTATCAATAAATTCTCTGATACTTCTTCTTTGTTTCAATAATGCCAAAAGTTTTTCAAATGTAGCTGACTCTTCTTTGCTTGGTAATTCAAATAAATCGTCTTCGCTTAATTCTCTTCCTTTTATTGATATTGCTCCTGTTGGGCAAATTGCAATACAATGTCCGCAACCAATACAGCCAAATATTGATGTATCATTTGAGATTTTAGCTTTTTTATTTTCAATAATTATACTAAAATCGTTACAAACCGAAACACATAAACCGCAGCCAATACATTTCTCTTCGTTAATAAATATTTCGGCTTTTTCTTTAGTTCTTGATGTTGGAATTGCCATAATTTTATTTATTT
>CAZRCF010000217.1:2285-5196 GCA_964598505.1 uncultured Lentimicrobiaceae bacterium
CGTTTTAAAAGATATTAATTTAAAAAAAACAAAGAAATGAAAAGAATAATTAATCAAATAATACTTCTGCTAATAGGCGGATTTATTATAATTTCATGTGGTAGAAGTGCTGAAAACAAAAGAAACGATTTTCGTAAAAACATGACAGAAAAATCTATTGCTATGGAAGAACCTGCAACAGATTCGGTTAAAAATGAAACTTCAAATAGCATTAGCTCATCGGCAGCAGTTGAGAATAATAAAGATAAAAAGCGTAAATTTATCCGTACCGCAGATATGAAATTTAAAGTTAAAAATGTGCTTTCAGCAACATATCAAATTGAAGATATAACTGCAAAATTTGATGGATTTGTTACTTACACAAAACTTTCTACCGATATAATTCAAACTGAAACCAAAAAAATCAGTCCCGATTCGTCACTTGAAGTTAATACTTATGTTGTTGAAAATAATATTATTATTCGAGTTCCAAACATAAAATTAGATAGTGTTTTGCGAAGTTTTTCGTCATTAATTGAATTTTTAAATTACCGAACTATTCAAGCCGAAGATGTTCATATTAATATTAAAAATACCGAGTTAACTCAAAAACGTAATAATGATTATATAGCTGATAGTAAAAACTCAAATACAGCCAAAAACGTTGATAAAGAATACAATAGGCTAAATGCAAAAGAAAAAGCTGATAATGCAGTGATTGAAAAAATGGCTCTAATGGATAAAGTAGATTTTAGCACAATTTCAATAAATATTTACCAACGTGAAGAAGTAAAATATGAATTATTGGCAAACAAAGATAAAATTCAATCGTATAAATCAAGCTTTTTTAATAGAATAATTAATTCAATTTCAAATGGTTGGCGAATAATTGAAGAACTAATTATATTTGTTGTTAATTTGTGGGCATTAATACTTTGCGGTTTAGGGATATATTTCTTAATACTGTTTATAATTAAAAGGTCAAAAGAAAAAATAAAATAATCAAATAATTAAAAAGGGCGGTGTTTTATAGCTTCCCTTTTTTATTTTATTTTTTTGGACCAAAACTCTTCAAAATATTCATTTTCCTATTTACTGGCTTAAAAATACCTTTTTTAACCGATTTTACCTCTTCAATAGTATAAAACGAATCAGGCGAAAGCTCGTTTATTTTTGGCAAAAAATCTTTTAGGTCTTTTCTGCCAACTATTGAAAAAATGATTTTCAAACCACCTTTTCGTCCTTCAGCATCAATCATCGAATATCCTAAATCGTTGCTTATCATGTAATTAATCAATTGAGTATGATTTGTTTTCGGGAAAATACGAACAATAACATTGCCTAACGAAAGTTTTTCTTCTAATATAATTCCAATATAATTTCCTAAAGCAAAACCAAGTCCATAAGCTACAAAAGTAACCCAATTGTCGATATGTTTAAGTATTTGACTAACAGCAATTAACCAAATCAACGACTCGAAAAAAGCTAAAAATGGTGCAATTATTTTCATTCCTTTTGAAACAAAAATCATTCGCATTGTGCCAATACTTTGGTCGCAAATACGAGCTAAACATATTAATAATGGCAAAATTACCCACGAAAATAATGTGCTATCGGTGTTTATAATATTTAGAATTTCCATTTTTTTATAAATTTATATTACATAAAAAATCACTGCAAAATTAGTATAATATTATCACAAACATTTAGCATTTAGATAAGATATTGCAAAAATATTTTAATAAAATAGTGATTTTTTTTGTAATTTTGCAATACTATAAAAAATTCCAATTAATATTAATAGTTTTACAAGCATGTTTGAAAATTTAAGCGATAAACTCGATAGAGCATTTAAAGTCCTTAAAGGTCAGGGACATATATCGGAAATTAACGTTGCCGAAACGTTAAAAGAGGTTCGAAAAGCATTAATTGATGCCGACGTTAGTTTTAAAGTAGCAAAAGAATTTACTGAAGAAGTTAAACGCAAAGCATTAGGACAAAATGTATTAACTTCAGTTTCACCCGGTCAATTAATGGTAAAAATTGTTCACGATGAACTTGCCGAATTAATGGGTAGCGACAAAGTTGATATTAACTTAAAAGGCAGTCCTGCAATTATCTTAATGTCGGGTTTGCAAGGTTCAGGTAAAACAACTTTTTCTGCAAAATTAGCTAACTATTTAAAAAGCAAAAAAGGGTTAAAACCATTATTGGTAGCTTGCGATGTTTATCGTCCGGCAGCTATTAATCAATTACATGTACTTGGCGAACAAATTGGTGTTGATGTTTTTTCGGAGTTAGAAAATAAAAATCCAATTTCAATTGCTAAAAATGCAGTTGCAAAAGCTAAAAAAGAAGGACACAATGTTGTTATAGTCGATACAGCAGGTCGTTTGGCTATCGACGAAGCAATGATGACTGAAATTAAAGGATTAAAAGATGCTTTAAATCCGCAAGAAATTTTATTTGTAGTTGATGCCATGACAGGGCAAGATGCTGTTAATACAGCTAAAGCATTTAACGACCGTCTCGATTTTAATGGTGTTATTTTAACAAAACTTGATGGCGATACACGTGGCGGAGCTGCATTAACAATTAGATCAATAGTTACTAAGCCAATAAAATTTGTTGGTTTGGGCGAAAAAATGGATGCAATTGATGTCTTTCACCCTTCACGTATGGCTGATCGTATTCTGGGTATGGGCGATATTGTTTCACTTGTTGAACGTGCTCAAGAGCAATACGATGAAGAAGAAGCTAAGCGAATAAATAAGAAAATAGCAAAAAATCAATTCAGTTTTAACGATTTTCTTTCTCAAATTCAACAAATTAAGAAAATGGGAAATGTTAAAGATTTGGTTGGAATGATTCCAGGTATGTCGAAAATGATGAAAGATGTTGATATTAAGGAAGATGCTTTTAAAGGAATTGA
>CAZRCF010000218.1:0-5191 GCA_964598505.1 uncultured Lentimicrobiaceae bacterium
GCATCAGTTATCGAAAAAATTGAATGTTCGATTTTAAATTTTTCAAATATACTTTTTATTCTATTCGATTGTGTATCGGTAATAAATACTTGCCCAAAACTATCTTGTCCTACTAAATTTATTAAAAAACTAACACGATTATCATCTAATTTGTCAAAAATATCATCGAGTAATAAAATTGGTTTAACTTTTTTAATTTTCGATGTATATTCAAATTGTGAAAGTTTTAAAGCTACCAAAAAAGTTTTTTGCTGCCCTTGCGAACCAAAACGTTTTATTGGATAATCGCCCAAAAGGAAGAAAAAATCATCTTTATGAATACCTACAGTAGAGTATTGTGCAGCACGATCGGCATCCGAAGCCTTTTTTAGCAAAATATAAAAATCTTTATTTGTTAATTGCGATTCGTATTGAATTGATATTTTTTCAATTCCTCCAGAAATTAGTTCAAAATATTTCTGAATTACAGGTTGGAACTCACTTAAAAACTTTTTCCTTTTATCAAAAATCTTTTTCCCTAACGGAATCATCTGTTCGTCCCAAAGTTCAAGTGCTGATGTATCAAATTTATTTGTTTCGGCAAACTTTTTTAAAAGTGCATTTCGTTGTAATAAAATGCGATTATAACTAACCAAATCATCAAGATATTGCTTATCGAATTGTGCAAGTACCGAATCGAAATATTTTCGCCTAAACTCGCTACCTTCGTTTATTAAATCAACATCATAAGGCGAAACCATTACTAAAGGAATAAGCCCAATATGGTCGGCTAAACGGTCGTACTCTTTTTTGTTGATTTTAAATATTTTTCGATGATTTTTTTTTAGTGTACAGCTAATAACATCTTGATTTTCGCGGTCGGATATAAGATATGTTCCATGAATAGCAAAAAAATCTTGTTCGTGTAAAATATTTTGTCCATCAATACTATTAAAATAGCTTTTACAGTACGAAAGGTAGTAAATAGCATCTAACAAATTAGTTTTCCCGGAACCATTATTACCAACAAAACAATTAACTTTTGAAGAGAAAGTAATTTCTGCATCACTATAATTTTTAAAGTTGGTAATTTTTAATTTTTCCAGAAACATAATATTATATTTTTTCAATTATTGAAGCAATTTCTTTCATTAGCCACATTGGAGTTGAGGTTGCACCACAAATCCCTACTTTTGTTGCATTTTCAAACCATTCAGTTTTTATTTCCGATGGTTTTGAAATAAAATATGTTTTATCGTTTACATCTTTACAAACTTGATAAAGATATTTTCCGTTTGAACTTTGATAACCCGAAACAAAAATAATAATATCATGCGATTTTGCAAAACTTTTAAGCTGTGGTGCTCTATTTGATACTTGGCGACAAATTGTGTCGGTTGCTTTAAAATTAAAATCTTTTGTAGTCGATTTTTTTTGATAATTAATCTTAATTTCATTAGCTAAAAGATGAAAATCTTCTATATTTTGAGTAGTTTGAGCATATAATCGAGCCGGACGGGTGTAATCAATTTTTGCAAGGTCATTAAAATTGCCAATTACAATAGCACTATTATTAGTTTGTCCAACTAATCCATTAACCTCAGCATGACCCTCCTTGCCAAATATAAGTATCTGCCCATCAATGCTTTTCATTTCATTATATCCCTTTCTCACTCTTTCCTGAAGTTTAAGCACTACAGGACAAGTGGCATCAATTAAACAAACCTTGTTATCTTTTGCAATTTTATAAGTAGAAGGTGGTTCGCCGTGTGCACGAATTAATAAACGTTGGTTTTTTAATTTTTCAATATCATTATGTTGAATGGTAATTAAACCCAATTTTTCTAAACGTTCAACCTCTTCGCTATTATGAACTATTTCGCCTAAGCAATATAATTGGGTGGATTTGTCGATAAGATGTTCTTCGGCTGTATTAATAGCCTTTACAACGCCAAAACAGAACCCGGAATGTTCATCTATTGCTACAATCATAATAAAAGAATGAAGAGTTCCGAACTCTCTAAGAGTTCGGAACTCTATTTAATTAAATAAAGAATCAACAAACTCGGAGCGATTAAAAACTTGCAAATCGTCAATTTTTTCGCCAACACCAATATATTTTACAGGAATTTTAAATTGGTCGGATATTCCAATAACAACTCCGCCTTTTGCTGTACCATCAAGTTTTGTAAGTGCAAGAGCATTTACTTCGGTAGCTGCCGTAAATTGGCGAGCTTGTTCAATTGCATTTTGACCGGTAGAGGCATCAAGTACAAGTAATATTTCGTGTGGAGCATCAGGCATAACTTTTTTCATCACGTTTTTAATCTTACTCAACTCATTCATTAAGTTAATTTTGTTATGAAGTCGTCCTGCGGTGTCAATTATAACAACATCTACATCTTTTGTCAATGCCGAACTAACAGTATCGTAAGCAACTGCTGCGGGGTCGGCACCCATTCCTTGCGAAATTATAGGCACATTAACTCGATTTGCCCAAATTGTTAATTGATCAACTGCTGCTGCACGAAATGTATCAGAAGCACCTAACAAAACCGAGTATCCTTTTTGTTTAAATTGATGTGCTAATTTGCCTATTGTGGTAGTTTTGCCAACGCCATTAACTCCAACTACCATTATTACATAAGGTTTTTTATCTTTTGGAAGCTCGAAATCGGTAGCATCAATATTATTGTTTTCCGATAGAAGTGCGGCAATTTCTTCTTTTAACAATGAATTTAATTCGGAAGTGCCTAAATATTTATCTTTTGAAACACGTTTTTGAATTCGATCAATTATTTTCAAAGTAGTATCAACTCCAACATCCGAAGTTACTAAAATTTCTTCTAAATTATCAAGAACTTCATCGTCAATTTGCGATTTACCAACTATTGCTCTTGATATTCTTGAAAAAACATTCTCTTTTGTTTTTTCGAGTCCTTTGTTTAAACTCTCTTTATGTTCTTTTGAAAAAAACGAGAATAATCCCATTATGTTTTTGTTTTTAATTTAGCTAAAATATAAAAATTTTATATATAATCATATATATATAAATAAAAAAAGCCTTTTATCTTACAAAAGTAAGAAAAAGGCTTCGTAAATATTTTGAATTTTTATTATTTCTGAGCTAAAAATTCTTTTATTTCATCGGTTGGAACAATTGTTTCTTTAAAAACATAAGCTCCTGTTTTAGGAGAGCGTTCCGTACGTATAACTTTTGCGAAATCTTTTCCTGATGATCTTTTTAATGTTGCAACAACTTTCTTTGCCATAATATTTAGACGTTAATCGTTATAATTATTTAATTTCTTTATGAACTGTAACCTTACGCATAAAAGGGTTGTATTTTTTTAACTCTAAACGTTCAGGTGTATTTTTTTTGTTTTTCATGCTTATGTAGCGAGACATTCCTGGTACTCCGGATGCTTTTTGCTCTGTACATTCCAAAATTATCTGCTGACGGGCTTCTTTACTTTTCTTTGCCATTTCTATATTGTTTTTTTCGTTGTGCTACTGTTTTTCGGACTGCAAATTTACATTAAATATTTTAAATATCAAATCAATTTTAATATTTTTCAATATTTATTTATTTTATTACTAATATTTCAACATTTATCTTGCACCTTTTAGCATGTACCTGTAACCGCACAATAAGTCTTTTATCTCAAAAACTTTTTCAATTCAGCTACATTCAAAGGTAACGAAACTATCATATTTGTTTCACTATCAATAACTATCATTACAGGAGTAGCAAGTATAAAGTATGCAGCAGCAGCTTTACTATTTATGCCCGATTCACCTCTAAAATGAGACCAACCAACTAAATCTTTTCGTTTTTCTTCCCATTTTTGTATTTCGGGTGCTGTTTCATCTAAACTAAATGCAATAACATCAATAAGATTATCATCTTTAATTTTTTGATAATATGGATAAAGTTCACTAATTTCTTCAGCACAATGCGAACAATCTGCCGACCAGAAAACTAACAATTTATATTTTGCAGTTGTTTTTATACTGTGTAACATTTGTTTGTTTCCATTTGCATTTAATTCAATGTCGGGAGTAATTGAGCCAACAACAAGCGTTCTCATTCCTTCTAATCGTTTTTCAATTGCTCGTTGTTTTTTAGTTTTGCAATTAGGGTCTTGTGTGTATGGCAATAATACTTTCATAGGTTTATCCATTGAGTTTGATTCAAATCCTTCGTAAAAATAATCTACCATCCATCCATAAACATAAGGATTGCCAGATTTTGTCTTTTCTATAGCCGAAACAGCAATTGCACTAAATAAACTGTCGCGATCTTCGTTTTTAGTCATTAATTGAGCATTCATGTTTACATAAGTATCCATAAATTTATTAATATTAGCTGTACGAATAAGGTTTGCATCGTTAAAATCTATTCCGTCAAAATAGTGAGAGATAATATTTTTTAAGTTTTCTTTTTCATCACCCGAGAATGTTGTTGGCGGTGCGTATTGAAAGCAAAATGTGCTACTTACAAATGTTCCTTTGTTTTTTTTAGTTTGCTCTTTTAACCAATCATTATAGGTGTTTCTGCGTTTTTCGTATTCGTCAAAAGCATCTTTAAAAAGTTTCGATTTAACATCATCGTAACTAAACAAGAATTGTTGCAATACTCCTATTTTCCCTTTACGAGTAGCATTTTCTTTCTCGAAATTTCGCATAAGTGTATTTTCAATTTCTCCATCTTGAAACTTTAAGCTATCTTGGTTATTACAGTAAGGCGGATTTACGCTCCACGATAAATCTTGATTATTTACAAAAATATGTTGTTCCGAGGGATAAGGAGTGTCTTCGGGCTTGGTTTTGTAATCATATCTAACAACAAATTCCATTGGTAGATCTTTTTTATCAACCAATAAAATGGCTGTTTCGCCATTTTTAACGCCATTTTTAAATATTTTAGCTTCTTCGGCTCTACCTCTAACTAATGGCAAAAGGCTAATTTTACTTTCGGCTACGCCTCTTAAATTAATGGTTATTTTTACGTTTTGAGATGAAATAGATGTAGTTGAAAAAAGAACACACATTAAAAACAGATAAATTCCTTTTTTTTGCCTTGTCATAGTTTTGTTTTTCATTTTAATAAATTTTATTGTTAATCTAATGTAATTAGATGCAATATTATTTTAGAATGGAGTTTTTTAAAAAAATAAATTCAAATTTATTCTAATTTTCTAACGATTCG
>CAZRCF010000219.1:0-2425 GCA_964598505.1 uncultured Lentimicrobiaceae bacterium
ATAAATTCCTTAACTTTGATTTTTCAAAAAACAGATAATGAGTTTTAGTATCAATAAATTTATCGAAAAAGTAAGTTTGTGGCGTAATGAGCATATTAGCCATCAAAATTTTTTATTAATATTAAGTCTTATAATAGGAATACTTGGTGCTTTATCGGCAGTAATATTAAAGAATTTGGTGTTTTATACCGCTTCATTTCTCAAAAATAGTTTTTCGCCAGAAGACTTTAACTACCTCTATTTAGGTTTTCCTGTTGTTGGAATATTTTTAACAGTATTATTTGTAAAATATATTGTTCGCGATAAAATTAATCATGGTATAAGTCGCATTTTATGGTCGATTTCGCGAAATAATAGTGAAATTAAAAAACATAATACTTGGTCGTCGTTAATTGCTAGTACATTTACTGTTGGTTTTGGCGGTTCGGTAGGGTTAGAAGCACCAATAGTACTAACAGGTTCGGCAATTGGTTCAAATGTGGGACAGTTGTTCAACCTCGATAATCGTTCAAAAACAATATTATTGGCTTGCGGAGCAGCTGGAGCAATGGCAGCTATTTTTAAAGCACCTATTGCAGCAATAGTTTTTGCAATAGAAGTTTTAATGATTGATTTAACAATGTCGTCGCTATTGCCACTTTTAATTGCTTCTGTTGCAGGCACTTCTGTTTCATATTTTTTGCTTGGCAAAAGTGTAATGTTTTCCTATTTGGTACAAACTCCTTTTGAGCTTCGAAATATTCCCTATTATTTGGCATTAGGCATTTTTGCAGGGTTTATTTCAGTGTATTTTACAAAAATGGCAATGTTTATTGAAGCTCAATTTAAAAAAATTGATAAACTTTATGTAAAACTTATAATTGGAGGTTGCTCGCTTGGTTTGTTAATTTTTATTTTTCCTTTACTTTATGGCGAAGGCTACGAATCGCTTTCGGCAATGCTAAATCAACGTTACGAAGAACTTTTATATAATACTGTTTTTTGGGAATTTCGTTCAAATTCTTGGATATTGCTTGGTTTTCTGTTTTTAGTTTTGATTTTCAAAGTATTTGCAATGGCAATTACAAATGGAGCTGGTGGAAATGGAGGTATTTTTGCTCCATCGCTATTTATGGGTGGAATTGCAGGTTTTTTTGTAGCAATATTTATTAAAACTGTATTAAAAATTGATATTCCTGTTGAAAATTTTGTGCTTGCTGGTATGGCAGGAGTTATGGCAGGAGTAATGCACTCGCCGTTAACAGCCATTTTTCTTATTGCCGAACTTTCGGGTGGGTACAATCTTTTTATTCCGCTAATGATTACTTCATCGGTTTCATATTTAACGGTAATGCCTTTTGAACCTCACTCAATTTACACAAAGCGATTAGCTGCCAAAGGCGAACTTACAACTCATCATAAGGATAAAGCTGCTTTATCAAAAATTAATATTGTTGAAATTATTGAAAACAATTTTAGTCCAATATTAAAAACTGCCACTCTTAGAGATTTAGTATCTGCAATATCGAAATCGAAACGAAATGTTTTTCCTGTATTGGGAGAAAATGATAAATTTGAAGGTGTTGTTTATCTCGATGAAATTCGTGATATAATTTTTAATCCAGAAAAATACGATTCTGTGATGGTTAAGGATTTAATGTTTATGCCAGAAGCAACAATTACACCAAACGAAAATATGGCAGATGTTGTTCGAAAGTTTCGTAAAACGGGCTATTACAATATGCCTGTTATTGATGAAAATGGCAAATACTTAGGATTTATTTCACGAGCAAATCTTTATACCAATTACAAAGATATTATTGAGTCGATTTCGGAAGATTAATACCAATTAGTTTTCAAT
Organism: uncultured Lentimicrobiaceae bacterium; assembly: GCA_964598505.1. Classification (GTDB taxonomy): domain Bacteria; phylum Bacteroidota; class Bacteroidia; order Bacteroidales; family WCHB1-69; genus CAZRCF01. The sequence continues at coordinate 1,841 of CAZRCF010000219.1, forward strand.
ATTTTTTTTTCAAATCAATTTATTTTTTTTATAAACGTAAAGTTTTTTAAAATTTTATGTATTTATATAAAAAACATTTCGTATTTTTGCGAAATATAAAAATGATTTATAAATATAAACAATAATATTATGGAAATCAAAGTATTAGGAACAGGGTGCAGTAATTGCAAAACACTCGAAAAAAGCGTTAATAGTATAGTTACAGAGCTAAATATTAATGCAAACGTAGAAAAAGTTGAAGATATTCAAAAAATTATGTCGTATGGTATTATGCGAACACCAGGTTTGGTAATTAATGATAAAGTTGTATTAAGTGGTAGAGTTCCATCGGCAAAAGAGCTAAAAGAATTAATAGAAAAACACTTATAAATTGATGGCAAAAAAACAAAAATTTAGTGCCGAACAAGATGAAATTGCTCGTATTTGCAAGGCTTTAAGTCATCCGGCAAGAGTTTATATTATGGAGCGTTTATCGGGAATGCAAACTTGTTGCACCAGCGGCGAAATGATTGATGATATTCCTATTGCTCGCTCAACCTTGTCGAAACATTTAAGTGAGTTAAAATATGCAGGTCTTATTCAAGG
>CAZRCF010000219.1:2525-5148 GCA_964598505.1 uncultured Lentimicrobiaceae bacterium
ATTTATAACTTTCATGTAACAAATCGCTGTGCATCGTGTGTTGCAATTGAAAAAGCTACACAAAAAACATTAGATTCTTATTTCGCCAACGAACTAAAAAATGGAAGAATAAAATTATCAATACTTAATGTTGATGATGAAGCTAATAAAAAAATATCGGAAAAATATCAGGCTTTTGGCTCTAGCTTGTTTGTTACGCGAGTTTTTAAAACACAAGAAACTACAACCGATTTAACTGGTGAAGGTTTTAAATTTGCCCGAAATAAAGAAGAAAAATTTATCGAAATCTTGAAAAATAAAATTACTGAATATTTAAAATAGCAGAAAAACTGGTGACTGGTTACCGGTAAATGGTGAAACAAAAAAAATAATTATACAATGAAAAAAATCTTATTAATAGCAACGCTTTTAATTGCTACAATGCAAATTTTTGCTCAACAAAATGGCGATACAATAATTTCAAATAATCTTCAGAAAGTTAAAGTTAGAGTGCTTTATTTTCATATCGAACATCGTTGTAATACTTGTCATTCAATAGAAACAAATGTTCGTAAGGCACTTTTTAATGAATTTCAGACGGAAATTAATAGCGGAATAATTGATTTATCAATTATTAATTGTGAAGACAAAAAAAATGAAACAATTTCAAAGAAATACGATGCTTACGGTGCCACTTTAGCAATTACTCCTTTTGATGCAAATCATCAAGAAATGAAATTTGAAGACCTTACCGGTTGGGCTTTTAAAACAATTGGCAAACCAGAAGTTTTTATTACTGAGCTTAGAACTAAAATCCGTTCTTTATTAAACTAAAATATTTTATATGGAATTTCTGCAAAATCTTCTCGATGGAACTAATATTCCTTTTTTATCAGCATTTATTTTGGGAATAATGACCGCAATAAGCCCTTGCCCTTTAGCAACAAATATTACTGCTATTGGCTTTATTAGCAAAGATTTAGAAAATCGCAAACAAATCTTTTTCAATGGATTGTGGTATACTTTAGGGCGTGCAATTAGCTATACAACAATTGGTATTATTATATTTTTTGGTGCAAGTAAATTTAATATTGCAAAGTTTTTTCAATTAAATGGCGAAAAATATTTAGGTATTCTGCTCATTATTGTTGGTATTTTAATGTTAGATTTATTCAAATTAAAATTTCCCGGGTTTAATAAACTTAGCAACAAATTTCAAAACAGTAATCGTAAAAATAATTGGTGGAGTGCAATGTTATTAGGTGTTATTTTTGCCTTAGCATTTTGCCCATATAGTGGAGTTTTGTTTTTTGGCATGCTTATTCCAATAACAATTAGTAGCACATCGGGGCTATTTTTACCTATAATTTTTGCTTTTGCAACTGCTTTGCCGGTAATTATTATTGCATATTTATTAGCTTTTAGTATTTCGAGTATTGGAAATTTTTATAAAAAAATTCAAACTTTTCAAAAATGGTTTAATAAAGTTATTGCAATTCTGTTTATTGCCGTTGGGCTGTATTATGTTTATATTTTCTATTTGAAATAATTGAATAATTTGATAATTTGAAAATGAGATAATTTGAAAATTAAATATTTATAAAAAATATTAGATTATGAGAAATGATAAAGAGAATTTAATTATTCAACTTAGTTTTAAGTTTGCATTGTCAATAATTGAATATTCGGAGAAACTTGAAGAAAACAGAAAATATGTTTTAGCAAATCAAGTATTAAAATCAGGAACCTCTATTGGTGCTAATATCAGAGAAGCTCAAAATGCAGAAAGCAAAGCAGATTTTATTCATAAAATGAAAATATCAGCAAAAGAAGCTGATGAAACATATTATTGGTTATTACTATGCGAAGCATCAAAAAACTACCCTAATCCTAATCAATTAATTAATGATTTAATTGAAATAATAAAGATTTTGTCAAAAATAATATCTACATCAAAGCAAAAATAGTGTTTACTAATTCATGTTTTTTACTTCTCCTATTTTGCAAGTAATGCATAATTTTCAAATTTTCAAATTTTCAAATTAATAAAAATGAATTTTCAAATTAATAAATTTTCAAATTATAAAATTGTAATTATTCTTTTACCAATTTGGTTTTTGATTTATAAATATTTACAACCATATACCGATTGGTTTGTATTTTCAGTTTTACGAATGACTAAAGGAGAACATCTTACCGATGCAATTTGGTTTTTTTTGTATGAATTTCCAAAGGTAATACTATTACTTACTTTGATTATTTTCTTTGTAGGAATAATTCGCACTTATTTTACTCCCGAACGCACACGTAAAGCATTAGAAGGCAAAAAAACTTTTACAGGAAACGTTTTGGCATCAATGTTAGGCATTGTAACTCCATTTTGTTCTTGTTCGGCAATTCCACTGTTTTTGGGTTTTGTTGAAGCTGGTGTGCCTCTTGGAGTTACATTTTCGTTTTTAATTGCAGCTCCAATGATTAACGAAGTTGCAATTGTTTTGCTTTATGGTATGTTTGGGTGGAAAGTTGCTTTGATTTATGTGCTAACAGGTCTTTCAATCGCGATTATTGCAGGTTGGATAATTGGTTTGCTAAAACTCGAAAAATGGATTGAACCATGGGTTTACGAAACAAAAGTTGGAAATAG
>CAZRCF010000220.1:0-5089 GCA_964598505.1 uncultured Lentimicrobiaceae bacterium
CTGTTTTGGGTTTCCTAAATCAGAATTATTAATAATTTTTAGCTCAATCGTTGGAATTATTACAATTGGAATATTATCAAAAAACATAATGAATTTTGCTTATGCAAAGTTGAAATATTTAAGAATAAAATTCAAAAATAGTATTGATTATGCCAAACTTATTAATATTGAAAAAGAAGTAATTGAAATATTCAATAAAATATAAAACAAAAGAGGCATTATTTTAATGCCTCTTTTTGAAAATAAAAAACCAAATTATTTTTTAATTCGCATACCATAAAATGATCGATATACGAAGAATAAACCAATTATAAACAAACCAATTCCAACATAAGGCAGATAATTTGTTTCTCCGGTATTTTTGTTGTTGTCAATCATGTTAATTGATATTTCGGCAGCAAGTAAACCAAAAAGACTTGAAAATTTAATAATTGGATTTAAAGCAACCGATGAAGTATCTTTATATGGGTCGCCAACTGTATCGCCAACTATTGTGGCTTCGTGAAGTGGTGTGTTTTTCTCTTTTAAGTCAACTTCAACAACTTTTTTAGCGTTATCCCAAGCACCACCAGCATTAGCCATAAACATAGCTTGAAACAAACCAAACACAGCAATAGAAATCAGGTAAGAAACAAAAAAATTTGGATCAAAGAACGCAAACGCTAAAGTGAAGCAGAAGATAACTGCAAAAATATTCCACATGCCTTTTTGAGCGTATTGAGTACAAATTTTTACAACATTTTTCGAATCCTCAATATCAGCTTCTTTTTTGTCGAGGTTAATGTTTTTCTTAATGTATTCAACTGCACGGTAAGCACCAGTGGTAACAGCTTGAATAGAAGCGCCGGTAAACCAATATATTACAGCACCACCTGTCATAAATCCGAGAAGCACTTCAGGGTCGGTAAGTTCAAGATTAATAAGAGCCGATTTTTTCAATAACAGAATAATTGCAAAAATCATAGTAGTAGCACCAATTACAGCAGTACCAATAAGAACAGGTTTAGCTGTAGCTTTAAATGTGTTTCCAGCACCATCGTTTTCTTCTAAATAATGTTTTCCGCCTTCAAAATCGGGTTTAAAACCAAAATCGTTTTCAATTTCTTGATCAATGTTTGGAATTGATTCAATTTGCGAAAGTTCAAAAACAGATTGAGCATTATCGGTAACAGGTCCATAACTATCAACAGCAATTGTTACAGGTCCCATACCTAAGAAACCAAAAGCAACTAATCCGAAAGCAAAAATTGCAGGATATTCGCCCAAAACAGTAAGTTTATCGCCATTAACAGCATATCCTATTGTTTCGAGACCGATAATTGTAAAATATGCAATTAGCATAAGTGCTACCATTACCATTCCTTTCCAGAAAGCACTAAAATTACCGGCTACCAAACCCGAAAGAATGTTTAATGAAGCTCCACCCTCGCGAGAAGCAGTAACTACTTCTTCAACGTGACGTGATTTAGAACTTGTAAAAGCTTTTGTAAATTCTGGTATAATTGCTGCCGCAAGAGTTCCACAAGAAATTATTGTTGCTAATTGCCACCATAAATTGCTACATAAAACGCCTCCAACGGTTAAATCGCTAATCATTAAATAACTTACAATATAAGTTACTAAAATAGAAATTATTGAAGTAAACCAAATAAGTGTAGTTAAAGGAGTTTCAAAATTGAATTTTAATAGTTTTCCGAAACGTGCTTTAGAGTATATATTGTTAATTTCATAAGAAAAAACTGATGTAAACACCATTAAAACACGCATTGCAAATATCCAAACAATAAGTGTAGTTTGGAAAGCAGAATCGGCAATTCCTAAAAGGATAAAAGAGATAAGAGCAACACCAGTTACGCCATAAGTTTCAAAACCATCGGCAGTTGGTCCAACGCTATCGCCAGCATTATCGCCTGTACAATCGGCAATTACACCTGGGTTACGTGGGTCGTCTTCCTTAATATTGAAGGCAATTTTCATTAAATCGGAGCCAATATCTGCAATTTTAGTAAAAATTCCACCTGCAATACGTAAAGCACTTGCTCCTAAAGATTCGCCAATTGCAAACCCAATAAAACAAGCACCGGCACTTTCGCCCGGAACTACTAAAAGTATAATCAGCATCATTGCCAATTCAACACAAATAAGTAAAAGCCCTACGCTCATTCCCGACCTTAAAGGAATATCTACTACGTCCCAAGGACGCTTACGTAATGAAGCAAATGAAGTACGACTATTGGCAACTGTATTTATGCGAATTCCAAACCATGCTACTGAATATGAACCTGCAATACCTAATATTGTCCAAAGTAGAATTAATAAAACCTTAGGAATTTCAAGTTTTACCAGACCAAAGAAATAATATGTAATAGCTGTTCCAATTATTAAAAATAAGATAATTAAAAACTTACCTTGTTGTAAAAGATATGTTTTACAAGTTTCGTAAATAATATTTGAAACATTGCTCATAGAGCTATGTACAGGAAGTTTTTTTACTTTTAAATATTGGAAAATACCAAATATTAAACCCAAGAATATTATAATAAATCCTAACCATAATAAAATATCTCCCCTAAGACCGAGCATAGGGAAATAGCTTTTTGATAAATCGGGAACAATTAAATCGGCTTCACTTGAGAAGCCCAGCATTGGGAGTGCTGCTAATGCTAATAAGCTTAAAAATCGTTTCATAGGCATTTTTTTAATTAAATTTTTTACAAAAATAGCGAACTTTATTCAAAATATCAAAAAAAACCATTTTGATAAATTACATTTTTACTAAACTTTATATTAAACGTTTAGTTTTCAAATTAGTGTAATTACGAATAATAGTTGTATAGGTTTCATTATTTAAGGTTTTTTAATAATATTATTGAAATTTAATTGATGAATTATTAATGAATTAATAAAGTTGACAAAAGTATTAGGAGAATAATTACAGATAAAAACAGATTTTTAAATCAAACAATTATAATAATTCAAATATTCACTATCTTTGTATATTAAAATGACAAACATGATTGAATTTGACAAAAATTCAGAGTTTTACAATTTAGAGGAATCAAATAATACAATTGATTTTGAAAATATTATATTATATTGGAATACAATGTCGGATAATGATTTTGATACAATGATTGATTTATATACTATGAAGCGAAATAATTGGGCTTTGTTTATTGGACATCTTGTAATAGAAAAATTATTAAAAGCAATCTATGTTAAAAACAATAAAAAACATCCACCTTTGGTTCACGATTTGCTTAAAATTGCTCTAAAAGCAAGTTTGAATTTAGATAATGATAAAAAATTATTTTTAGACACAATAACTACGTTTAACATAAATGCAAGATATGATGATTTTAAATTAGCATTTTACAAAAAATGCACAAATGAATATACTCAAGAATGGATAGAAAATATAAAAAATCTTAGATTATGGATAAAGCAGGAGCTTATGAAGTAGCATCACGATATATTAATTATCTGATTAACGATAAAAAAATTTCAATAAAGCGTGCTTTTGTTTTCGGTTCGTATGCAAAAGGAAATTTTAATAACGATAGTGATATTGATTTAGCCTTAGTTATTCCTAATATTTCAGATGTTATTGATTTGCAAATACAACTAATGGTGTTACGTCGCGATTTTTCAATTGATATTGAACCTCATCCAATAAATGAAACCGATTTTAATATATCAAATCCTTTTGCTTATGAGATATTAAAAACAGGTATTGAATTCAAATTATAACTTTCAATTTTTAAATTCAAAATTTTATAATAAACTCTATTTGTTTAAGGCTTTATAATTTATAGAGTATTTTTTGTATTTTTGCTTCTTTTAATAATTGAAAATAGCTAAAATGAAAAAAATATTAATTACCGGAGGTGCAGGTTTTATAGGCTCGCACGTAGTTCGTTTATTTGTAAAAAAATATCCAAACTATCATATCTTTAATCTAGATAAACTTACTTATGCAGGCAATTTTGAAAATATTGCTGATATCGACAAAATGCCAAATTATAGTTTTATTAAAGGCGATATTGTTGATGCCGATTTTATAAATCAACTTTTTGAAACTCACAAATTTGATAGTGTAATTCATTTAGCAGCCGAATCGCATGTTGATAGGTCGATAAGCGGTCCTATGGAATTTATTATGACAAATATTATTGGAACTGCCAATTTGCTTAATGCCGCACGTAATATTTGGACAAATTTCGTTGATAAAAAGTTCTACCATATTTCTACCGATGAAGTATATGGCTCGTTGGGCGAAGTGGGATTATTTACCGAAACTACCGCTTACGACCCACACAGCCCTTATTCGGCATCAAAAGCCAGCTCCGACCATATTGTTAGAGCTTATTTTCATACATATAATTTTCCGGCGGTTATTTCAAATTGTTCAAATAATTACGGTCCAAATCAGTTTCCCGAAAAATTGTTGCCATTAATGATTAATAATATTAGAACTAATAAACCACTTCCTGTTTATGGCAAAGGCGAAAATGTTAGAGATTGGCTTTATGTAGAAGATCACGCTAAAGCAATTGACCTTATTTTTCATAAAGGAGAAAATGGAGAAACATACAATATTGGTGGCAATAACGAATGGAAAAACATTGACATTATTCATACTCTTTGCAAAATTATGGACAAAAAATTAGGAAGAGAAATTGGAACTTCCCAAAAACTAATATCTTTTGTTCAGGATAGAGCAGGACACGATTTGCGTTATGCTATTGATGCAAGCAAACTTAAAAATAAACTCGGCTGGGAGCCAACCGTGAAATTCGACGAAGGCTTTAAAACTACTGTTGATTGGTATCTACAGAATCAATCATGGGTTGATAACGTTACTTCGGGCGAATATCAGAAATATTATAATGAAATGTATAAAAATAGATAGAAATATTAATGACAAAAAAAGAACTAATCCAATCAGTAAAAGAAAAACTTGATAGCGGCAAAACAAAACAACAAGCATTTGACGAAATTGCATCATTAAAACAAAATCGAAAACACGAAATAGCAATTGCTATTCGCGATTATCCAACTTTGCAAAGCAGAAAAAAATATTTGAAAA
>CAZRCF010000221.1:0-5070 GCA_964598505.1 uncultured Lentimicrobiaceae bacterium
CAATAGCAACTTTTTCATTTAGCAGTTTATCATCTTTTGCTTCGGCAATAAAACATAAATATGGTTCTGTGTTTGATGGTCGTACATTAAACCACCAGTTTTCAAATTCAATTCTATATCCATCGAAGTCGAAAAATGATTTTACATCTTCTTTATCGGTAAAATAGTTGCGAAGTTCTTCCATAGCTTCCTCTTTGCGACTTATTTTAAAATTTATTTCACCCGAATTTGAGTATGTATCAATTTCGGAAATTAATGCAGAAAGCAATGTTATTTATTATTAAATTTCCTTTGCAGATATTCATCAACCATTTTCTTTTTATCAATTTTATGACTTGTGCTATGAGGAAAATCATTTACAACATCAATATCGCCAGGTATCATATAATATGGTAGAGATTTTTCTAAAAAATGGAGCAATTGGTATTTCAATTCTTCATTACTAACCATGTTTTTTGAGATAACAAAACTTACAATTTTTTTTACTTCGTTATTTCTTTTTAGTCCTATTGTTACAGCATCTGAAATTAATTCATTTTTGCAAATTACATTATTAATTTCATTAAGTTCTATTCTAAAACCATGCATTTTTACTTGATCGTCATTTCTGCCTTTACAAAAAAGCAAATCGGATTGAATGTATGCTAAATCGCCTGTTTTAAAAGCACGTTTGCCATTATAAACAAAAAACTTTTTCTTATTTAACTCTTCGTTATTAAAATATCCTATTGAAACATGATCGCCTACAATAATTATTTCTCCTTCATTGTCATCGGTATTTTCCTTATCAATAATTATTTCACACTCAGGTTTTGTAAAACCAACAGGTAAAGGATTGTATTTGTCGAGTATCTCTTTTGTTATTTCAATTTTTGTAGTGGCAACTGTTGCTTCCGTTGGTCCATAAGTATTATATATGATAGAATTAGGATACATTTTGTGTAAATTTGAAGCTAATGAGTGAGTTAAAGTTTCGCCACAAAATAGAAAAAAATTCACAGAATTTAGTCTTGTATCTGCTTCAATTCTTGCATAAGCAAGTGCAAAAGATGGCGTAGAAACCCAAATTGTACCTTTGTGTTTTTCAATTCTTGTCATTAAAAGTTCTGGATTTTTAGTTGTCTCTAAATCATTTAACAATAATGTGGAGCCTATTGCACCAAAACTCATAATTTCATATACCGATAAATCAAAACTGAAATTGGCGATATTAATAAAAACATCTTTTGAAGTAAACCCAAAATCATTTATCATCCACTTTGTGAACGATTGAACTGCCTTAGAAGTAATTTGAACGCCTTTTGGCTCACCGGTGCTACCCGATGTAAAGATTATATAAACCAAAGGATCGATATCTAATTTCTCTTCACCAAGAGAAATTGGATTTTGATTTTGAAATAATAGTTCGTTGTTGTGAACCATTACTTCTGTAGTGTTTTCAATATTTAATGGTTTATTTGTGCAATTTAAAACTATATCAATATCTGCTACGCTTTGGATTTTCAAAATGCGTTGTTTTGGATATATAATATCTATAGGGATATAGGCTATTTTTAATTTCATCATTGCATATATAACAGTAATCATTTCAGCCTGTTTATGACCATATAAAATTACAGGTTTAGCATGTTTATGCCAATTATTTTGTTTAAAAAACAAGCAAATTCTATTTACTTCAGATTCAAATTGAACCCATGTAATTTCTCGTTCATTATCGATTACAGCCAACTGATTTGGTTCAATGTGGTGTTCAATAAAATCATTTTTATCAAAACAAAATTTCATAAGCTAATTACAATTAATTATTAATAATTAATAAGGACATCGTCCACTAAAAATATACAAAGCAAGTGCCACAATATTAAACATTATAACAATACTAATTATTTTTATTGCCAAAGGGTTTAGTTTTCCGAAGAAAACATCTTTGCCTTTCTTTTTGCATTGAATTATATAAGTATTATGAACGGCAGAAAAAATACCAAATAATAAACCGCTTAAAATGTAATTAAACTTAAATCCATTCCAACAGCCCATTAATAAAAATGTTAAAATTAAAGCAATATTTTGTCGTGTAATAGGATATTTTTTCAAGCTCTTTTTTCTAGATAAAAACATATATAATGGTGTGAAAAAATAGTCTTTTAACCAATCACCCAAGCTAATATGAAATTTTCTCCAAAAATCTTGTGGATTAACTGCTGTAAATGGATTTTTAAAATTTAATGGTACATTAATCCCCATCATTTTTCCAACTCCTAATGCCATAAACGAATATCCTGCAAAATCGAAAAATAGATAAAAATAATACGAGTACATATTATTTGCTAAGTGCAAAAACTCTTTACTGGTTGCCGGATATAGATTTAACCAATATCTGTCAATAACTTCGGCAATTATATATTTAAAAACAACCCCTTTAACTAATGCATTCCATCCTATAATTATATTTGCGGAATTGAGAGATGTAAACCCATTATCTTGAGAAGCTTTAAAGTGCCCAAACCTATCAATAGGACCAATTAATAGGGTTGGCGAAAATGATAAAAAGTTGAAATAACTTACAAAATCAGCCATTTTTTCGTTAGGAGCTTTATCCATATAATATCCCATAATACGAAAACTTGCATAAGATAGACCCGCAAAAGAAATAATATCGTTAAGTTTAAAAGGATAGAAATTAAATCGAATATCGAACTTTACTAAAAGCATTGGCAGCAGCAAAATTAAAATTCCCCACATCCTGTTTTTTAGCTTAAAAACATCTGAAATAAGGTAAGTGAAAATATATGAAAATAAAATTAAAATTATAAAGTGGTAAGGCTGTGGATAAACAATAGTTATAAATAATACGTTAAGAAATGCCAATAAATATTTGTAATAACTAATTTTAATTAAGTATTTACACAATGCAATTATTGCAATAAATATAGCTAATATTATAAAATAATCAAATGAACTAAATGGAAGCATAATTAAAATTGTTGATATATAAACTGAGTTGAAGACGATGTTTGATTGTTAGGATGATTGTTTAAAGGCGAATATAAGTAATAGATTATTAATACAATAGATGCGTAAAATATAATATTAATAATAAATAGTTTAAGGTCTTTCTTTAGTGTCATTTTGCTAATTTATATGTTTCAACAATAAATTTATCTACTTTATACCACCCATATTTGCCTAAATGCATCACATCTTTTAAAATACCTTTTTCAAATTTGTTTGTATCGGCATTCCATAAATTAAGTATTGGAAAGTTGTTCCTTGTAATTTCTGTTTCTAATGTATTTACTAATGGGGATAACTGATTTAAATTTGTGTAATAGTATGAGTTTAGCGGTATTATTATAAACGAAGCATTTGCTTTTTGTGTTTTCAAAAGTTTTATCAACATAATAAAATCTTTTAATTCCTGATTGTCTTCTTCATTAACCGGCGAAATACTTGAATTTTTACCATTAATATATTTATTATAATAACCACTATCGACACACCAATTATTGTTTGTAGAATTATTAATTTGTTCTTGTTTACTATTGTTAAATAAACTATCCCAATTAATTGTAACTTGCTCTGAGATAATTGGTTTTCTGTTAATTTTTTTAGTATTTGTATTTTTATTGTTTATGTACATAAATTCAAATTTCATAGAATTTAGCACTTTGTCAATTTCAATAATTGGGAAATAAAAAAGTCTTTGAAAAATATTTTCTGAATATTTGTTTTCTAAAACCAAAAGTTTAAGACTTAAATCAGGGTTGCCAATTTCATTATAGAAATCCGAAATGCGTTCCGATTCATATTGTTTAAATATTGAAATAGAATTATTTTGCAAAATATTATTTAGAAATCGTATTGAGTTAAACTCTAAAAACAAAGGTGAAGTTGTTCCTTTAGCGTTTGTTGATTGAAACCAACTTGGAGAAATAATAATAACAATTGGAGCATCTTTTAACCGATTTTCATTTGCAAGTAACTGCGAATATATTGAAAAACATTGATTGCCTGCATGACCTATAGCTCTAAGTTTTGTTTTAAAATTGTTGTTTATAAAATTATATGGTATTGCTTCTGTGGCATCTGTTAACTCCGAAGAACCTAAAAGAAAAATAGTTTCAGTACTATCATTACTCAATAAAAATTGGTCTTCATAAAATTTATTATTTTTAAAATTATCGAGGTAACGATATGAAGAATCTATAGTCACACTCAATTCTTTTTCAAAAAATAGAGTATTTATTTTTGCTTTCCCAAAATACAAGCAACCCATTGCAATAAACAATGGAATAAAATATAAAAGTCCAAACTTTTTCATTAATTGATATTATATCTTTTTAAGTGTTTCTTGAATTATATTAATAGTGTCGAAATTATCTTCATTAATCATATATTGTGGGATTTTTTTTCCAGTTTTTTCTTCAATAGATACTAATAAATCAACTACAGTTATTGAGTCTAAGAGCTTAGATTTAATAAGCGATTCGTCAAATCCCACCTTTACAAATGCAAGATTCATAATTTCGTTTTGTATAAAAAAATTTATTTCTTCCATAATTAATTGTTCATTTATTGAATTAGCAATATTTAATTGTTTTATTTTTGAATCTTTGACAAAATTACATTTTTTTTTAAAAATATTAATAATTCCTCTCAATTAAACTTTTAAAGTTATTTTTAATAGTATGAATTGAAATTTTAAAAATTGTTAGTTGTAAACTAACAAATATTATTTATGAAGTTTTAAACTTTGTATAAATTATCTTTATTCAAATTATCTTTACTCAAACCTCCCAATAATATCACTTGCAATAGTTACTTTTTCATTTAGCAGTTTATCATCTTTTGCTTCGGCAATAAAACGTAAATATGGCTCTGTGTTTGATGGTCGAACATTAAACCACCAATTTTCAAATTCAATTCTATATCCATCGAAATCGAAAAATGCTTTTACATCTTCTCTGCCGGTAAAATAGTTGCGAAGTGCTTCCATAGCTTCCTCTTTTCTACTAATTTTAAAATTTATTTCACCCGAATTTGAGTATGTATCAATTTCGGAAATTAATG
>CAZRCF010000222.1:0-5068 GCA_964598505.1 uncultured Lentimicrobiaceae bacterium
TGAGTGTGGCTTTTACAGAGGTAAATTAGCAATTCAAAAAACTGCTACTGCATAATTTTATTTAGGTTTATTTTTTATTTATAAACCTTTTTAATTATATAATGCACAATCTTCTTATATAAAGTGGGTTGTGCTTTTTGTGTTTTACTACTGCTGTTTTAATATTTATTTTATAGAAACTCCAAAAGTTAGAATTCAGTATAATAAAATTATATTTAAAAATTAACAAAAATTCAAGATTGAAACATATAGATTTTAACATTTTTTTGCAAATAAACAGAATAATAAAAAGTAAATTTGTGCTCTTTTATGTATCAATAAGAAATAAACAATTACATATAAAATATTGAAATTATAATAAAATTATGAAACGAGCCATATTTAACCTTTTTTGATAATTTAAAAAATAAATAAGGCAAGTTCCATCTGAAATTTAAAAATAAAAATATGCAGATGAAAAACATTACAGCAGCAATTACAGGAATTCAAGGAGCACTCCCAAAATATATTTTAAACAATGCCGAGCTCAGCAAAATGGTTGATACAACTGATGAATGGATTATGACTAGAATAGGCATTAAAGAGCGTCATATAATTGAAAAAGGCAAAGGCACATCTGATATTGGAACTGAGGCTGTAATGGGATTGTTAGAAAAAACAGGAACAAAACCTGAGGAAATTGATATAATTATTTGTGCAACCGTTACTCCCGACATGCAATTTCCTGCTACTGCTAATATTATTGCAGATAAAGTTGGAATAAAAAATGCTTTTGGATTCGATTTGAATGCCGGCTGTTCGGGATTTGTTTATGCTTTAACTACTGCATCGAAATTTGTAGAATCGGGTCAATATAAAAAAGTAATTGTTGTTGGTGCCGAAAAAATGTCGTCAATTGTAGATTATACCGATAGAGCAACTTGTCCAATTTTTGGCGATGGTGCTGCCGCAGTTTTGTTAGAACCAAATTATGATGGATTGGGTGTAGTTGATTCTATTTTAAAATCTGATGGAGTTGGTAGGGTTCATTTACACCAAAAAGCGGGTGGTTCGCTAAAACCAGCTTCGCACGAAACTGTTGATGCAAGAGAACATTTTATTTATCAGGAAGGGCAGCCCGTTTTTAAATGGGCAGTTTCAAAAATGGCAGACGTATCGGTTGAAATGATGGAAAAACATAATTTAACAGCTAACGATATTGCCTATTTAGTACCTCATCAAGCAAATATTAGAATTATTGAAGCAGTTGCTAATAGAATGAACCTTGACCCAGCTAAAGTTATGATTAATATCGAAAGATTTGGTAATACTACATCAGCTACAATACCATTGTGTATTTGGGAATGGGAAAACAAACTTAAAAAAGGCGACAATTTAATATTATCTTCATTTGGAGCTGGTTTTACTTGGGGAGCTATATTACTAAAATGGGCTTACGACACTAAATAATTACATAAGAAATATCATTTTAGATATAAAAAGAGAGGTTGCAATAAATTGCAACCTCTCTTTTTATGGGATAACGTGAATAAGAAAAATAATTAATAAAGAAATCACAAAATCAGTTAATAACTATAAAACTTTGCACTTATTTTATTTTTCATACGTTCATTTTTAATTTGTTTTTTAATTGTCGTATGGAACTCGCTAATTATCATCCTCTTGGGTGAAACATTTTTTAATGCTCGTTTCATAACTCCTATTTAATTATAAACTTGTTTATCCCATCCATTTACAAATAAATATTGGCAAGTTGCTGAATTATCAGGGTTCTTTTTCCAAATAACTGCAGTAACAAATAAATTTGCGATATTCCAATTTGTAGAAAACGCAATAGTACATTCATAATCGAATACAGTGTTTGCAGCGGTTGTTGCAGCGGTTGTAATTTTTACTCCATAAGCACTATTAAATTTATTAGCCGACCGTACAACATTGTTGTGTTTATATCCTGCTCCACCACCACTTTGAACATAACCTGCTGGTGCTGTAGAACTTCCATCAATACCATTTTCGCACAAATAGAATGAAACATAGTAATCACCAGTAACCTCTTTGAAAAATTTAATTTTTGAAGTAACTTTTATATCCTCTCCTTCAATTGCAGTTTTAAATTTTACTTGCGCTTCGGGTATCCGACTTAATAATACAGTTACATAGGGTTGCATTCCACTTGTAGTAGTTTTATCATCTCCAATATGAAAAGATGGAATACCACCACCCGAAGGACGAGAACTTACATAAGAACCATATAATGCATTATTAACCATTGCATCATCCGGCGAATTGCAATGAAAAGCCAAAGCTACAACTTTGCCAGAATTGTTTTGTTTAATAGAATTAAAATTTTGATACCCACTACCCCCACATATACCACAAGTTGTTGAAGTAAGCAATCCCATAAAAGCCCATTGAGTTGCATCAGGAGTTAAATCGTTTGCCGGAACTACAGGCACAATAGGTTCTTCATCTTCTTTGATTTCTTCTTTTTTACACGATGAATTTGCAAACAATAATATGATTGCAGAAAGAAATAAAATTAATTTTTTCATAATAATTTGCTTTGTTTTTAATTTTTTTAATTAATAATTATTTATAAGACAACAAATATAATAAAAAAGTTGTTTAATAATAAAATATTATCCATTATTACCTAAATTAAATAAAAGCAATAGTAATATACTGATAGTCATCAGATGACTTGCGAATTTAAGATATTACAAAAAATAGCTGCAATATAAATAACATGTTGATTAATACTATTATTAAATAATAAAAGGGGTTGCAATAAATTGCAACCCCTTTTATTATTTAAATTTGCAAACTACTCAACAGGTGTTTCGTCCGATTTTTTAGGACAAATCATTTCATTAATTTTTGTTTCAAACAGTTGTGCTATTGCAACTATTAATGATAACCATAAACCAAAACCAACAAATTTAATTGATGATTTTTCTGCAAAAAAAGCAATATGTAAAAACAAATAACCTAATATTGCTAAAATTACAATTTTACAAACCATTACTAACGAATTTTCGCCTTTCCATGTTTGGAAAAGAATGTAACCAGATGCAACTGGCACTAAAATTAATAGAAAATTAATAAAACTAAAACTATCGAAGATTGTAAAAAACAACCCTAACCCAGTTTTTGACACACCGCCAAAACCTCCGCCAAAACCACCCATGTTAAAAGTAAAATATGGGAAAATGATAAAAAACACCAATATCAATAAATTGGCAATTACGATAGGCTTTTTAATAAATGTTTGTAAGTCCATAATTATTATTTTTTTGTTAATATTGATACAAATATATAGTTATTAATTAAACAAAAAGTCTTAAATATTGTTAAATAAGCAATTAATTAACCTTTCAAGGCAAGATAAAATTTAAAATAATTGATAAATGTTGTTTTTATTATACAAAAAATAAACACTACTAACCGACTAAAATAAAATGAATCATTTAAAAACCATATTACAAGCAATTTATATGTGTGTTTCGCCCATACAGGGCTTTAAATTTTTGGTTATATATTTTTTTACCAAAATATCGTTCCTAACGGAACTATTTTCAGCAACGTAGTTGCAACATTTTGGTAATTAAATAGTTAAAAAAACTAAATAAAGTGCCTTAGGCACGAAACAAACACTTTTCAAAATTAGTCGGTTAGTAGTGAAAATAAATATAAATTTTATCAATAGTGTTTTTATTATACACTCTTTTTATCTTTGCAAATTATTAAGCCCAAAAAACAATATTGAAATCAAAAATAAAAAAATTATTTTCTAAAAAAATAAATTATAATAATGATATTGAGCGTAAAACATTTTATTCTCATATAATTTATTCAATCATCGAGGGATTTGTATTAGGAATTTTAGCCTTAAACGAATTTGTGTTTATTAAAAGCATGAAAGGCAGTAATTTACAAGTTGGCTTTTTATTTCAAGCTGCAGTTTTGGTTTTAGTTTTTTCGGTTTTATTAAACGAATGGGTTTCGCGTACAAAAAACAAAGCAAAACTTCTTCGTATATTGGGCTTAACAACAAGACTTCCGCTAATTTTTATTGCCTTTTTCCCTTATAATTCGGTATATGTTTATAATAGTTCGGTATATCACATTTTATTTTTAGTAATTTTTTTCATCTATTATAGTGCAAATCCAATTATTTTCCCAATTATAAATCATATACTTAGAACAAAATACTCCAACGAAAATTTTGGAAAATTATATAGTTATAGCACGATGGTAAATAAAATTGTAATGTTAATTGTTACTTTTTTATTTGGGTTACTTCTTGACTTTGATAATAATGCTTATATCTACATTTTTCCAGTTATTGGCGTTTTGGGAATAATTTCTGTTTTTATATTATCAACAATTTCAATAGAGAATGATAAAAATATAATAATTGAACAAAAATCAACATTGAAAAGTATAAAGAGTTCAATAACTAATATGTATAAAATATTGAGACTAAATAAGCCTTTTAAAGATTTTCAAACAGGTTTTATGTTTTATGGGTTTGCTTTTATGGGAACAGTAGGTGTGATAACAATTTATTTTGATAAAGGATTGCATCTAAATTATTCAAGTGTAGCATTTTATAAAAATGCTTATAATATTATAGCTATCATTTTATTACCTTATTTTGGTCGGTTAATAGGTAGAATTGATCCTCGGAAATTTTCTGCATATACTTTTGCATCGTTACTTGGCTATATTTTTTTTATCGGAATTACTGATTTTTTTCCCTATAATACTAATCTTTTTGGTATTCAAATATATCCCACATTAATAATTGCAATAATTTCAAATGGATTTTTTGCAGCTACAATGGCTTTGCTGTGGTATATTGGCTCTGCTTATTTTTGCAAAGAAGACGAAGCTGCTGATTATCAAGCTATTCATTTAACATTTACCGGGTTACGTTCATTTTTTGCACCAGTTTTGGGTGTATTGTTTTACGAATTATTTGGATTTTTCTGGACTTTTATGATAGGTGTAATTTTGTTAATGTGTTCTATTACGATTATGATTTGGTCGCAAAAAGTTAGAAAGT
>CAZRCF010000223.1:0-5058 GCA_964598505.1 uncultured Lentimicrobiaceae bacterium
AACTGAACATCTTGATAAAGCTGTTAATGCTTTTATTAAAATTGGAAAAGAGTTGGACGTAATTAAATAAAAATCAGCAAATTGTTTATTTATTTTTAGCAAAAACCCTTTTGGTTTATATCCAAAAGGGTTTTTTTACGAAGGTAACTGACTACAAATAAAGCTTATAAAATAAAATTAAAATTTTGCACCACCATCTTTTAATGTAACGGTTCTATTAAATATCAATTTTTCTTTTGTAGAATCTTTATCTATACAGAAATAACCAATACGTTCAAATTGATATGATGTTAATGCATTTTCGTTAATTAATTTAGGTTCAATATGAGCAGAAATCACTTTCATTGAGTTTGGATTTATATTATCCAAGAAAGTTATTCCTACCTCTGTATTTTCGGGATTTTGAACGTTAAATAGATGTTCAAATAAACGAACATCTGCTGTTCGAGCATGTTTTGCCGAAACCCAATGAATTGTGCCTTTTACTTTTTGCGAACTTTCCGATCGTCCACTTAAAGTATTTTCGTTATAAGTACAGTGAACAGCAGTAACATTACCATTTTCGTCTTTATCAACTGAATTACATTTGATAATAAAACCATATTTTAAACGAACTTCGCCACCAATGGTTAATCTAAAGTATTTTTTTGGAGCATCTTCCATAAAATCCTCTTTTTCAATCCATAACTCTTTGCTAAAAGGAATTTTCCGAGTTCCCAATGCTGAATCTTCTGGATTGTTAATAGCTTCTAATTCTTCAACCTGATTATCGGGATAATTATCAATAATTAGTTTTAATGGATTTACAACTGCCATTGTGCGAGCAGCTTTTTTATTTAAGTCTTCGCGAACACAAAATTCTAAAAGCGAAACTTCAATAACATTATCGCGCTTCGCAACGCCAATAGTTTCGGCAAAATTACGCATACTTTCGGGAGTATAACCTCTACGACGAATACCCGAAATTGTTGGCATTCGAGGATCATCCCAACCCATAACATGCTTTTCCTGAACAAGTTGTAATAGTTTTCGTTTGCTCATAATTGTATAAGTTAAATTTAAGCGAGCAAACTCAATTTGTTTTGGATGATGAATTTTCAAAGCTTCGCAAAACCAGTTGTATAGTGGTTTATGAACTTCAAATTCTAAAGTGCAAACCGAATGTGTAATTCCTTCAATTGAGTCGGATTGACCATGAGCATAGTCGTACATTGGATATATACACCATTGATTACCAGTTCTATGATGTTCGGAATGTAAAATACGATACATAATTGGGTCGCGCAAATGCATATTTGGCGATGACATATCAATTTTGGCACGCAATACACGACTTCCATCAGCGAATTCACCATTTTTCATTCGTGAAAACAGATCTAAATTTTCTTCAATAGAACGATTTCTAAATGGACTTTCGGTGCCGGGTAATGTTGGAACTCCTCTTCCTTTACTTATTTCCTCTTGGGTCGAATCATCAATATATGCTTTTCCCTCTTTAATTAGTTGCACAGCCCAGTCGTATAGTTGTTGAAAATAATCCGATGCGTAATACTCACCATCCCAGTTAAAACCCAACCATTTTACATCTTCTTTTATCGAATCAACATATTCAACATCTTCTTTAGTAGGGTTAGTATCATCGAAACGCAAATTACATTTTCCATTATATTTTTTGGCTAAACCAAAGTTTAAACAAATTGATTTTGCATGCCCAATATGCAGATAACCATTAGGTTCGGGTGGGAATCGAGTGTGTACTATGTTTTGATATATATTATTAAAATTATCGTTTTCGATAATCTCTTCAATAAAATTTAATGATTTTTTTTCCGGTTCTAAATTGTGACTTTGAGTATCCATAATAATATATTTTTTGCAAAAATAACAATTTAGAATTTAATATTGGTAAAAAAAAATGTTGTTAACTAAAATAAAAAACACTTATATTCTTCTATTTTTCTAAAAAAATAAATTTTATTATATAGTCCCTATAGATACTTATTTATTTGTTGAAATCTGGTTTTTTAAATAATTTATCAATTCAGGATAATAGTTTATTAAAATTGATAACTTGTTTATATCAAATGTTTTTGCACCAAAGATAATTTCTTTTGCATAGAATTTCAAAAAATTTATCTTTTGTTTTTTTGCAACTTCATTAATTTTATTAGCAAAAATTATAATATCGTTTATTGAGTTTGAGTATTTTGCTATTTCCCAATCGGCAAAACAATGAATTTCAATTTCTTCAATAAGAGTATTAATGTTTTCAATATTCATTTTTTCAATTTCGTTTGAAATAGGAATTATCTCTAAATCTTTTTTAATTGTAAATGTTTTGTTTATTGCAATTAAAAGTGAATCGTAAAGTGTTTTTTGATTAAAAGGCTGTTTTAATATATCGCAAAATGGTATTTCCGAAATATCTTCATTATTATTAGATAATAAAATTTTTGAAGAATTATTAAATGTTAAGATTCTTTCTATATTAAAGATATTATTAGATTCATAATAATTATATATATCATAATTAACAATAATAATATCAGGATTTAAGCTATAAAGTGTAGTTGTATCAACTGATTTTGGGTTAAGATAATTGATATTACACTTGTTATTAGAAAGATATTGTGTAATTATATTATAACTGTTTTTTTCATTATCAATTACAATAATGTTTTTACCAACAAGCAATGGATTGTAATAATTTTTGATATTTGGGGTGTTAATTACAACAATTGAAGGTAAAATAATTTTAAATGTTGTCCCCGAAATATTACTATTGTTATTAATAGAAATAGTACCATCCATTATTTCAACTAAATTTTTGCAAATTGATAGACCTAAACCTGTTCCGCCATACTTTTTGTTACTTTGTCCTTCGGTTTGAATAAATGAATCCCAAATATTTAATTTCTGTTCATCGGGAATACCAATACCTGTGTCTTTTACCAAAATTATTAAATCAACTAAATTATTATTTTCTTTCGATTCAATTATTAGAACTTCAATTTTCACAAAACCTTTATCGGTAAATTTTATTGCATTGCTAATCAAATTACTAAGTATTTGTCGCAAACGAATTTCATCGATAATAAGTGTTGGATGTTTTGTTTTGCTTATTTCAATTATAAAATCGATATTTTTGTTTTTTGCCGAAATTTCAAAAATGTTTTTAATCTCTTCAAAAAATCTAAAAATATTTGTAGGTTCAGGTTCCAAAGTCAGTTTACCTGCATCAATTTTCGATAAATCTAAAACATCATTAATTATACGTAATAATGATTTGCTATTTGCCTGAATACCATTGATATATGTTTGTGTTTCGTCGTTTTGAATTTTATTGCTAATAATCTCCGATAATCCGATTATTGAATTTAATGGAGTTCTGATTTCGTGGCTAATATTGCTAAAAAATTGTTGTTTAACTCTATTCATACGCTCAGAAACTTCTTTACTGTTTCTAAGTTCTTCATTTTTCTTTCTTAGCGAAATATCTCTGTTTGTTCCCGAATAGCCTAATAATTTGCGATTTTCATCTAATATTGGGTATCCATTTACTTCAACATAAATTATTGAACCATTTTTGTGAATTAGTGGTGTTTCAAACGAAAACTTTTGCTGATGGTTTTGATTTTCTTTAAATAA
Organism: uncultured Lentimicrobiaceae bacterium; assembly: GCA_964598505.1. Classification (GTDB taxonomy): domain Bacteria; phylum Bacteroidota; class Bacteroidia; order Bacteroidales; family WCHB1-69; genus CAZRCF01. The sequence continues at coordinate 3,649 of CAZRCF010000223.1, forward strand.
ATTCTTAATAAATAAGTGTTCATTTAAAGGAATAAACTTATAAAAACTATTTCCATTCATTTCGTCTTGCAAATAACCTAATAAATCGTAACTTTTTGAACTAACAAAATCATAAACCATAAATTCGTTTATTTTCCATACTAAATCGTTGATTGATTCAACTAAATTTCTGTAACTATCTTCACTTTTTCTATGCAGCGTTTCCGATTGTATTCGCTCAATTGCTGAACCAATTTCTGAAGTTATTGAGAATATATTATTTTTAATAATGTCTATTGATTCGGTATTTTTATTGTTTATTAAATACAATGCTCCAATTACTTTATTTCGTGAAACAATAGGAGTAATTAATATCGATTTTATGCTGATTTTATTATTAGTTATCTCTTTTAAATCATCTTCATTTTGTATAAAAAATATCTCTTTTTTTTCGTAAACTTTTTTAAAAAACAAATTGGTTTCATCTTGAACTCTAATCGTTTTTTCGAAAATATTATTAAGCCCTATAGAATGAGATAATACTGCTTTTTTTTGCAAATCATCGTACAAATAAAATGCTCCACTATCGAAATTAAAATGAGTAATTACAGATGATAAAATATTTGATAATAGCTCTTTTAAAGAAGTGGCTTGATTGCACTGAATTATTATTTTATTAATAAACGATATTTGTTTAATATTGCTTTCGAGCATCGTAATTGCATTTACATACTTTGTTGAATTTCGAGTAACTATAAGAAAACTTTCAATAATACCATCTGTTGAAAATTCAGGAATAATTCGACTTTGATAATGTTTAATTTTCTCATTAATTTTTAAACAGTATTCAACGTTTTTTTCTTTTCCATCTTCTAATACTTCAATGCATAAATCTTGTAATAACTGACCAACCTGTATATCGATACCAAAATCAATTGGTTTTTTTTCAATAAATTTAGAAGGCTCTTTGTTAAATTCTTTTCTTACGGTGGGATTTATATATATGCACTCAAGGTTTTTATTAAAACGGGCTATTATATTTGGCGAATTTTCGGTTAATGCTTTAAAATATTGTTTTTGACGCAAAATTTCTTCTTCCGTTTTAATTTGCAATGTTATATCCTTTATTGATAAAAGCAGTTGTTTTATTCCTTTATTTATTAAAGTTTTGGTATCTACAAAAACATCTAATAAGTTATTATTTATAGTTGTAAGGTGTCCATATTTTGATGTTTCAGATATATTTAACTCGCAAAAAAGTGTTGTACATGATTTTTCAATCAGAAATAAATTAATGTTTTTATTTAAAATATATTCATTTTTATATCCTGAAATTTCTAAAAAAATATTGTTTGCAGCTAAAACATTTTTGTTAACATCAACAATAAGCATCATTACAGGCGAATCGAAAAAGATTTTTTTAAAAAAATC
>CAZRCF010000224.1:0-1929 GCA_964598505.1 uncultured Lentimicrobiaceae bacterium
TAGATTGGGCTTGGAATCAAATTTTAAAAGATATGCCATACCGCCGTATTGAACTATTGAAAAATATTAGAACAAATTATAAAACATTTCTTTTAAGTAATTCAAATGAAATACATTTTTTGCAATACTCAAAATCACTTTTAAAAGAGTTTGGCATTGATAATTTTAACCATTTATTTGATAAAGCATATTTTTCGTTTAAAGAAAATTTATTGAAACCAGAAGCAGAGTTTTATAAAAAAACACTAAAAGACAATAATTTAAAACCAGAAGAAACTTTATTTATTGACGATATGGAACAAAACACAATAGCTGCTTCAAATCAGCAAATTAAAACTATTTGGCTAAAAAAGGGTATTGATATTTGCGATCTTTTTAACGAAGATTACCAATTGAATAAATTTGCTTATGAATTGATTATTTAATTCTTATTTTTTCATTATAGATAACAACAATATCGCCGCTTCTAAGTTTTTTGCGTTTTTGTGTTTCAGTTATTTCGTTAACCTTAACTTCACCTTCGGTAATTCTTATGTTTGCTTCACCACCTGTATCAGCAAGTCCGAGTAGTTTTAATAATTTATTTAGCTCAATAAATTCAGACCCTTTTAGTTCAAATTCTTTCATGATTTTGTTTTTAAGACACAATTATTAAATAATAATTTTTTTTACCTTTTTGAATTAAAATATATTTATCGCCAATTAATGAAGTTTTGCTTACCATAAATTCTTCTTTTACTTTTTCTTTGTTCACCGAAACGCCATTATCTTTAAGCATACGTCGAGCTTCGCCTTTTGATGGGAAAATATCGGTTTTTTCAGCCAAAAGTTCAACAATATTAATATCATTTTCTATATCTTTAATAGAAATATTGCATTGTGGAACACCTTCAAAAATGGCTAATAGCAATTCTTCCGATAATTTCATTAACGATTCCGTTGTTCCTTTGCCAAAAAGGATTTCAGATGCTTCTAAGGCGGTATTATAATCATCTTCGGAGTGAACAATAATTGTAAGTTCTTTTGCTAATCGTTTTTGAATTACACGTAAATGTGGAGCTTCTTCGTGTTGTTTTTCAAGCTCTTTTATTTCGTTTTCGGTAATTAAAGTGAAAATACGAATATATTTTTTCGAGTCTTCATCGGAACAATTTAACCAAAATTGATAAAAAGTGTATGGAGTTGTGCGTTTTGGGTCGAGCCAAATATTTCCCGATTCGGTTTTGCCAAATTTTCCACCATCGGCTTTGGTAATTAATGGGCAAGTTAGCGCAAAAGCCTCGCCACCGGTTTTTCTACGAACTAATTCGGTGCCGGTTGTAATATTTCCCCATTGGTCGGAACCGCCCATTTGTAGCTTGCAATTCTTGTTTTGATATAAATATAAAAAATCGTAACCTTGTACTAATTGATAAGTAAATTCGGTAAACGACATTCCATCGCGAGCATCGCCTGTGAGGCGTTTTTTTACCGAATCCTTAGCCATCATATAGTTTACAGTAAGGTGTTTGCCAATATCGCGAATAAAATTCAGAAAAGAGTAATCTTTCATCCAATCGTAATTATTTACCAATTCGGCTGTATTTGGTAACGATTTATCAAATTGTAAAAATTTTGAAACTTGATTTTTTATACACTCCTGATTATGACGAAGAGTAGGCTCATCTAAGAGGTTTCTCTCTTCCGATTTTCCCGAAGGATCGCCAATCATACCTGTTGCTCCACCAATTAAAACTATTGGCTTATGACCGGCAGCTTGTAAGTGTTTAAGCATCATTATGCCAACCAAATGCCCAATATGTAACGAATCGGCAGTAGGATCAATACCTACGTAAGCAGAAACTATTTCTTTATTTAACAATTCTTCAGTGCCGGGCATTACATCGTGTATCATGCCTCTCCAGCGGAGTTCTTCTACAAAATTCATAA
>CAZRCF010000224.1:2029-5040 GCA_964598505.1 uncultured Lentimicrobiaceae bacterium
GGTGCTTGCTGTATTGAAGGCGATGCCGGTGCTCCTTTAGATGAAGAAGAAATTGGAATTATTGAAGATTTAATGGATAAAGTTAAACCTTATATGACTGATGAAGGTATTGAAGTTATTGAAAGTTTTGGTGTTTTTGATTACGATATTGACGGCAATTTTGTTACGCCGCTTATTAATGAAAGAGATTGTGCATTTATATATTACGATGGCGAAGTTGCAAAATGTGCAATTGAAAAAGCCTATTTCGATAAAAAAATAAAATTTCGCAAACCAATTTCATGTCATCTTTACCCAATTAGAATTACAAAATATGCGGATTACGATGCTGTAAATTACCATAAATGGTCGTTATGCGAATCGGCTTGCCGCAATGGACAAAGATTACAAATACCGGTTTATAAATACTTAGAAGAACCTCTTATTCGACATTATGGCAGAGATTGGTTTAAAAAATTAGAAGCTTATGTGCAAGAACTTAATAAATAAATTGCTTTTTGTAATAGTTTTATTTATTATTAAGCCTACAATGGCTCAATATTACGATTTTGGTTTTTCGCGAAACGATAGCATTATTGTTTTGAAACAAAACGGAAGTGAATATAAAAATCCTTGGGCTGGCGGACTAAATAATTGTCAGTTTTTTGAAATGGATATTGACCTCAATGATACTAACGATTTAATTGTTTTTGATAAACATGGTAATAAAATTCTTTCTTTTCTGAAAATTAACACACTTGGAAATCAACAATATAAGTTTGCACCCGAATATAGTGATATGTTTCCAAAATTTAGGTATTGGGTAAAAAGTGCAGATTATAATAATGATGGAAAACTTGACATTTTTTCATATACTTTAGCAGGAATAAAAGTTTGGAAAAATATTAGCGATACTTCCTTAAAATTCAAAATAGTTAGCCAAAGATTAGTTTCAGATTATGGTTCGGGGTTTGTAAATCTGTTTGTAAATGAAGCCGATTATCCAGCTATTGCCGATTTTGATGGCGATAACGATTTAGATATTTTAAATTTTTCATCGCTCGGCAAATTTTTAGATTACCATCAAAACTTATCCATGGAAAATTATGGCGTAACCGACAGTTTAAATTTCAGTCTTAATTCGCATTGTTGGGGAAAATTTTCGGAAAATGAAAGTTCAAACATTCTACACCTGAATGATGATTGTTCAAGCAAAAGTAGCAATTTTAAGGAGCAAGAGCGTCATACAGGTTCAACTTTATTGGCTAAAGATTTAAATGGCGATGGATTAATGGATTTAATTATTGGCGATGTAGATTATCCGCATTTAATTAGCTTAATAAATGGTGGAACAATTGATACCGCAAAAATGATTAGTCAGGACACGCTTTTCCCTTCTGCTGCTGAGCCTGTGCGATTATATTCGATGCCTTGTGCCGCAATAATTGATGTAGATTTTGATAATGTATCCGATTTATTGATTTCGCCTTTTGATGCTTCGAGAAGCAACTCCGAAAACAAAAAAAGTATTTGGTTTTATAAAAACATTGGAAGCGAAACCAATCCAAACTTTGTTTTTCAAACATCTGATTTTATTCAAGAAAGCATGATTGATTTAGGTAGTGGTGCATATCCAACTTTTTTTGATTACAATAACGATGGTTTGCTCGATTTAATTGTTGGAAATTGGGGAAGTTACGATTCATCTAATTATATTGGCTCATTTTTACATACATTTTACAGCTCTTCAATTGCTCTTTTTAAAAATATTGGAACTCTAAACCAACCTAAATTTCAATTAATTACCGAAGATTTGGGCGATTTGAAAAAATTAGGATTAAAAGGTTTTTATCCCGCTCCAGCCGATATTGATAATGATGGCGATATGGATTTGCTCGTTGGCAACGAAACAGGCAAACTAATTTATCTCGAAAACACAGGAATTGCAGGTAATACACCTACATTTAACACACCAGTATTTAATTATCAAAATATTTCAGCCTTTTCGTATAGTTCTCCACAACTATTTGATTTAGATAGAGATGGGAAACGAGATTTGCTTATTGGCGATAGCTTGGGAAAAATTCATTATTACCACAACAATGGTACATCATCGAATCCCATATTTTCGATTATAACCGATACTTTAGGAGGTGTAAATGTTCGCAATGTCGATTATTCATACTACGGATATTCGACTCCATGTTTTTTCAGGAGAAATGATACTACTTACCTTTTTGTTGGTAGCGAAAGCGGATTTATTTTTTCTTATAAAAATATTGATAATAATTTAAATGGAAAATTTACACTAATTGACGATTCTACTTTTTTTGTTCGCAATAATAACAGAGTGCCTATTTACGAAGGATTTCGAAGCGGAGTAGCTGTTGCAGATATTAATAATGATTTATTTCCTGATTTGATTTTAGGAAATTACACCGGTGGACTTACCTACTATAGGGGAACTTTAAAACCATTAATAAATATTGATATTCAGAAATATTCAGATATAAAAACTTTAAATTTGAAAATATTTCCAAATCCTGTTAATAATTATTTTAAAATTATTAGTAATCAAAATAGTAATAATCAATATACTCTTTCGATTTTTGATTTAGCTGGTAAATTGCTGCTTTCAAAAGATTATTACCTTTCAGAAACTATTGATATTAATAGTTTTAAAGCAGGTATTTATTTTGTAAAAATTAAAAATAATATAAGGGAAAATTGGTGTTTAAAGATAGTAAAAATATAAAAATATCCATTTTTTACCTTGCTGATATGAAAGGTGTAACCCAAATGGGTGAGGCAAAAATAACATAGTGTTGATTTTTTGTATATTATAAAATATTTTTTAAGGGGTTTCGAAGTAAAGAAAAAGAGGCATTAAAATAATGCCTCTTTTTGAAAATAATAAAATCAGATTATTTCTTAATTCGCATACCATAAAAAGAACGATAAACAAAGAATAAACCAATTACAAACAAACCAATTCCAACATAAGGCAAATAATTTGTTTCTCCGGTATTTTT
>CAZRCF010000225.1:0-5000 GCA_964598505.1 uncultured Lentimicrobiaceae bacterium
TATTATCATACTTTTGCCTTGATGCAAAAGTATGCAAAAAATCAAGAAATTACGAATGCCTGCCCACTCTGTCAAAAACATAACAAAACTATTACAAAGTATTATTTATTGCCTTACTTTTTGTCTTGATACAAAAAGTAACCAAAAAATCAAGACTGCACCAAAAAAGCTAAAAAAGCAACCATTTTTACTAAGCGAGCCAAGCAATAAAAGGTGTTTAAGTAATTATAGTCAGCGTGACGGATTTTGCAGTTTGTTATCTATTAATAGTATAGCACCCGCCTCGCTTTAAACGTAAAAATGATTTCTTTTTCTTAACGCTTTTTTGCTGAGGTCGGTCTTAAAACCTATGATTTAAGAATTTGGAAACGTAATTTTCATACTTTTTCCTTTTCACTTTTTCCTTTTTCCTTATAAAGTCCGCCTCGCGTAATTTCATTGCCTCGCTGCTTTTTAGCTTTATTTTAGAGGGTTTAGTAACTCTACAATTTAACAATTAACCATTAATTTCTATCGCTTTTTTGCTGAGGTCGGTTTTATTCCAGTCACCATTTACCAGCTACCGTGTACCAATTTAAGTTACAATTTCAATTTGGTATAATTCCACTAATTTTGTCGAAGAACCAATTTTTTAAAGGTTAATTGTTAATCATTGAATAAGTGAATAAGTAAATCACCCAATAACTTAATCACTTAATAACCTAATAATCACTACTTAAACGGTGCTGCATATAATTTTACATCATCACCGGTGATAGCTTTGTCGCACAAAATTACTAAACGTTCGATAACATTTCTTAATTCGCGAATATTTCCTGTCCAATTAATTTTTTTAAGCTCTTCTAAAGCATCATTATCTATTTGAATTGAAGGTTTCCCTTGTTGTTCGCAAATTTCATCAATAAAATGTTTGCTTAGCATTGGAATATCATCAACGCGTTCGTTTAGAGTAGGAACATGAATTAAAATTACACTTAATCGATGGTATAAATCTTCGCGAAATGTTTTTTTCTCAATTTCTTCTTTTAAATTTTTGTTTGTTGCAGCTACAACTCTCACATTAACAGTAATTTCTTTTTCACCACCAACACGATTGATTTTATTTTCTTGCAAAGCACGCAATACTTTTGCTTGTGCCGAGAGGCTCATATCGCCAATTTCATCTAAAAATAGAGTTCCTCCATCGGCGAGTTCAAAATTTCCTTTTTTCTGTTTTATTGCCGAAGTAAAAGAGCCTTTTTCATGTCCAAATAGTTCACTTTCAATTAATTCTGACGGAATTGCGGCACAATTTACTTCAATAAAAGGAGCATTAGCACGATTACTTTTTTCGTGTATCCAATGTGCTACAAGTTCTTTTCCGGTTCCATTTTCACCGGTAATCAATACACGTGCATCGGTGGGAGCAACTTTATCAATCATTAGCATTATGTCTGAAATAGCTTTTGAATTACCAATCATTTCGTATTTTTTGCTAACTTTTCTTTTTAAAATTTTTGTCTCTTTAATTAAAGTTGATTTATCTAAAGCATTACGCAATGTAATTAAAATTCGGTTTAGGTCGAGTGGTTTTGGAATATAATCGTAAGCCCCTTTTTTAATTGCTTCCACAGCAGTTTCAATTGTACCATGCCCCGAAATCATTACTATTGGAGTATCTGTAATTTGCATAGCTTGTTCCAGAACTTCAATACCATCGATACCTGGCATTTTAATATCACAAAAAATTAATTCAAACTTATCATTTTTTATTAATTCTAAACCGCTAATTCCGTCTTCTGCATCAACAACTTCGTAATTTTCATATTCCAGAACATCTTTCATTGTTCTTCTTATACTTCGTTCGTCATCAATAATTAGAATTTTACCCATATTTTTTTCATTTTTTCAAAAGTACAAAAATTATAAATTGATTTGCAAAACAAATTAGTTTAATTAATAAAAATTTTGATTATAGCTTATTTTAATTTCAATATAGTGAATGGGGAAATAGTGAATAAGGATTAAAGTGATTAAGTGAATAAATAAATAAATCACTCAATCATTTTGCAATATTTTTTTAAATAAAATGTAGTTTCAAAATACAATATAGCATTTTACGGGACTTCTAAAAATTGCTTTTTTTTCGTTAAACTGCAATTTTAAAATCCTCATTTACCATAGTAAACTGCGGTTTTAAAATTTTGTTTGCCTCGAAAAATCTAATTTTTAGAATCCCTCTTTAATTAAATTTTCTTAAAATTAAATTTTAAATGGAATTTTTAATGCTATGGCAATATTTCTGCCTTGATTGTAATATAAGGGTTTTAATGTTGAAAGATGGTCGAAATATTGTGTGTCGAAAATATTGTTAACAGATATACAAAAATTTAAAATTTGTCGAGATACATGAAAGTCTGTATTAATACTTAAATTTACTATTGTATATCCATTTGTTGCTATCTCATATGGAGATGGATTGGCTTGTTTTAATGCAGTTAAAGCAGAAAGTTTAATTGATGGTTTTTTAAAAAAACTAATTTTTTCGCGTTCTGCTCTGATTTCATAACGAATTTTTTGAGCAGGAATGAATGGTAAATAATTTCCATTTTTTTGTTCGCCTATTACTGAAGAAAATGTTCCTTCGATATGGAACCATGGTAATGATTTTGGATGAAAATGGATTCCTGCTTCTCCGCCATAAAGTTTTGCATTTGTTTGCAAAAGACGATAAATACTTACACCAGTGGCTGTTGTATCTGAAGTTGGAGAAATGAAAATATATTTATTAATTTGATTGTAAAAACCTGCCAAATCAAAGGATATATATCGACCATGATAATGCATGCTTAAATCTGTTTCATAAGCATTTTCAGGACATAGATTTTCATTTCCAATCTCATATCTGTTTCCATGCATTCCATTTGAAGTAAGTTCTGATATATTAGGTACACGGTAAGCCTTAGCAAAATTAGCTCTGAACATCAATTTTTCAGCAACATTATATGTAGCACCAAACGACCCGTTAAGGTTTGAAAAATATTTATTTACAGAGACATGATAACCACTTGTTCCATTTATTCCTAATGCAAAAGTTTCAGTTTTATAAATATCGAATCTCAAGCCACCCTGAAATTTTATTTTTTTAAAATAAGTATATTGTGCCAATCCCAAAAATCCTATATTATTAATATTGGCATCAGGTAAAAATTGAGAAGTACGATTGTTAAGGTTTCTATTATTTTGCGACATTCCTTGCACCCCAATAATATATTCCGATTTATTGTTAGAAGGCAAAAATAATTTTGATTCATAGGTAATGGTGTTCAAATTCATTTCAACAAAAGGAACATCAAGTGTTGTTTGAAGTTTTCTTAAAGCATTTTGATATGCTACATTAACATCCAATTTGAATTTTCCTATATATAGAATATTTTGAGAAGAAATCATTTGATGCTCTAAATCCTGAAACCAAATTTCATTTTTCCGTCCTTGTTCTGTTATCAATAGTTTTACAGGAAGTACAGTCATTCCTAAATCTTGCTTGAAATAATCGAAAAACAGCTTAAAAGTTCCAATTTTTCCTGTATATCCCGTATTGGCATTAAAAGTTGTTTCGTTGAATCGTGAATTAGGCACATAATCGCCATCGCCCTGTAGATAATCGGCATGAGTTTTATAACCAAAACGAAGACCGCCAAAAAGTTTTTTTGATGCTCCTTTTAATCCGAGACTGTTGTTAATTCCAATCGTATTAGAATGTAATTGTATATGATAATCTCCAATTATTTTTCCAATTGGTGCAGGCTTTTCTTTAATGAAATTTATAACTCCACCTATAGCATCTGAACCATATAATAAGGAAGCTGGACCTTTAATAATTTCAACTCTTTCCACATCGTTATCATCAATTCCTAATGGATGGTTTTCACTAAATTGATAGTTTTCTATACGAACACCATTATTCATAACTAATATATCGTTCATGGAAAGACCTCGAATTACTGGTTTTGAAACGCCTTGTCCTTTGGCTATCATATCAACACCTGGAACTTTGGTTATTGATTCCATAAAATTAGGCGACCCTGAATTGAAAATATCTTTACTTTTTAACACATCAATTTTTACTGCATTATCGTGTTGCGAACTCACATAACCTCCTGTAATTACTACTTCTTGTGATTCAATAATAGCAATATTTAGTGATACATTTTCATTGTTTTCTATCTTTATAATTTCAATTGATTTTATTTCGGTGTTATAACCAATAAAAGAAAACTGTATTTTAATTTTGCCATTTGGCAAATTCAATAATTCGTAATTTCCATTTTTATCTGAAACTGTACCTTTATTCAAATCTGATACAAATATTGTTGCCCCTATCAATGGATTGTTATCTTGATCAGTAATTGTTCCTGTTATTCTGTTTTGTGCATTTGATATATGATACGAAAATATAATAACACAAATGATAAATATTTTTTTCATTTTATTACGTTTTAATTTTTAAACAAATTTTTAATTAATACCAAGTTGTATCTATATTTTAGTTCAATTACAAAAATATTAAATGCAATGTTGGTATATGCCGATGTAATAATTGATTAGTGCAATTGAGCGAAGCATAAATTGTACTAATACAGATATATTCGGTATAACATAGCAAAGGATGTTAATAATTCAAATTTGCTTATAAGGGTGGTGCACGTAATAAAAAGAAGTATTTTGAGAAAATGGAATAATTAAACGACCTGTAATTATTGCTGTATTTATCTATTGGCTGATCATTTTGTAAGTCAATATTTTTAATATCTGATGAAAAAATTGAAAACTCAAAACTACAAATAACACATTTTTCGTGTAATATATGGAAATGTTTCTCATTTTTTGCTTTACATATAAAGTGTTCGTGATGATGTTTAAGTTGGGTTAATAGACAAAATTAATGCTGAAAACTTCGGAAATGCTTACTATTAGTATCTTTGCGGTATTTGAAAACTTATGAATAAAAATTTGCTTTT
>CAZRCF010000226.1:0-4988 GCA_964598505.1 uncultured Lentimicrobiaceae bacterium
TCCTGTAATTAAAATATATATTGTATTTCGTTCAAGTCCATCATCTTCAATATCAGCAAATTCTTCTTCGTTTTTTTTGATTTTTTTTGATTTTTTTGAAAGTAGTTCGGATAAACGAATTTTAATATGATATTCAATTTCATTGTTAAATTTATGTACACCCGATAGTTGCAAATTCATTGCATTAGAACTAATGTCCATTTCCGGAATAATTAGTTTGTTTTCTTTAATTTCAATTTTGTTTTTTAGTTTCGAGAATTTAACATGCTCTAAATCTTCAAGTTTTACAAATCTCGATAATGCTTTAAGAGTTTCATAATTAACAAGTTCTCCATTTTCAATTACAATTTCCGAACTAACTTTAAGTTTATCCATTTGAGGCGTTAAATCGCTATTCCAAACCGAAAACATAAGTATTTTTGCTGTAGCAATTCCTTTAATTTTTTTATCTGTTAATCCATCTTCTTTTTGTCCAAAATTATTAAATGAGTAAAACATTTTGCTAACATCAACACGTTTAATTTCGGCATTTACGTTAGTAATAAACTTATTTTTATCTGTTCCATCAACACTTCCATTGCCGGTAATAGAGCCATTAAAAGTGTTTAATGTAAACTTTTTAATTTTAAGTTGTTTATTATTCATTATCAAATTTGCATTGATTATTGTAGGAGTAAATTTGCCAAATTTTATTTTTTGAGCATTTAGTTCAATATCAAAGTTTAATAAATCGGAAAACACAACTTTTTTACCAGTTTTCGATTCCGATTTTTCTGCTTTAAAAAGTTCATCAAAGTTCAAATATTTTGACGAAAAATCGGCAACAACATCCAATTTTTGATTATTTAAAAATAAGAAAGGTAATATATTTTGAAAACTGCCTCTAAGATTAAAATCACTTTCACCAGCATTTCCCGATAAGTTATCAATTATAATATCGCTGTTGTTAAATCTAAAATCACCTTCAATATTTGTTAATTTTTGAGAAAAATCTTTTATATGAACATTGGCATTTGAAAGATTAAGCGTTCCTGATGAAGCACTATTAATAAAATCAGATGGAGTTGTATTGTTCCACGATTCTAATTGTAATTTTAAAATCACATCAATTTTTATCTGCCCTGCCATTGATATTATTAACTCGTGTTTTAAAAATTGTTCTAAATCAGCTAAATTTAAATCGCTCGATAAAGTAGCTTGAATTAATGGTTTTGCAAAGTTTTTAATTTTAAATTTTCCTTTTATTGTTCCCGATTTTAGGCGTGCCGAAAAATTATCAAACAAAACACTCGAACTTGCTAATGAGCTTTCATCGCCATTTAGGTATTTAAGTGAAAAATTTACATCATCTAACGAAATATTATTATCTTTATTAATAATTTTCCCATTTTTTAATGTGCTTAAAATTTCAATTGAAACAGGCTTATGTGTATCAATATCTCCTTTTATTTTCAAATCGAAACGAAAATCGCCTTGCGTTTCAAATTTTGATAATGATTGTTTGATATTTATAGGCAGCTCTTCGATAAATGAATGCAACTTTAAATCGTCACCCGAAATTGATAAATTTACATTTTTCTTTATATCGGAATATGTAATGTTTCCTTTAATCAAAAAAGGCATATTGCTTACATTAAGTTTCCCTTTTTTTATAGTATAAATTTTAAATTTATTATTTACGTTAAAATCAATTTTAGCAACAGTTTCCTTGTTTTTTAAGTATATAACAGAATCTATACTAATTTGATTTACAAATATTTTACCATCAAGATTTAAATCATAGTTATCTTCCGAAAAATTACCTTTTGCATAACTGTTTTTAAACTGTAATTTATATAATTGGTTGTTTTTATAGTCATTATATTCAAAATCAACATTGCGAAGAATTATTTTCTTTAATGCAAAATTTATTTTTGATGATGAAGTATCAGTTGATTTTTTAAAAATTTGAAAATTATTAGTACCATCAGCAAAATTTTTGAGTTTAATGTCTGCATTTTCAATTTCAATACGCTTAATATCATATTTTCCGCTAATTAAATCCCAAATATTAAATTGCAAATAGATACTTTTAGCATGCAATAAATCATTTTTTTTCTGCGATTTTACAACCTCTTTTGCCGAAATTTCGGTAAATTTTAGCGATGCGTAAGGGAATTTTTTTATAAGGCTAAAACTTAAATCTTTATATTTAATTTCAGTATTTATCTCTTTATTTATCTGATTAATAGCGTATTTTGCAATATTATCTTCAAAAATTAATGCAATACCAATAAGTAACAATATAAGAAAAAGCATCACTCCCAAAAACCAAGAAGTGATGCGTAAAAATTTATACTTTTTTTTATTTTGTTCAGATTTCATTTTTCGTATTCATAAGATTTTAAAACAAAAAATATAACGAGTTTTATCTGATTTTATTTCATTCAATCCCCGAAAAATATTTCATAAACTGAATACGTTGATATGCTGCTGGATTTTCGGTTTTACTGTAACTCATTTTACCTTTAAAATCGTCAATAGATTTGTAATTGTGTTCATTCATCCACTTTAAAATATCGCTATTCATCTCTTGAATATACTCAAAGCCATTTTTATATAAAACAGATGCAATTTGAACAGCCGAAGCTCCGGCAAGCAATTGTTTAACTACAGTTGCTCCATCATGAATGCCAGTTGAAGCACATAGATCGCATTTCACTTTATCGGTTAAAATACCAATCCAACGAAGTGGCAAACCAGACTCTTCGCTTTTGCTATAAACGTTTGATGAAGCCATTTTCATAGTGTAAATATCAATATCGGGCGAATAAAACCTATTAAATAAAACTAACCCATTAGCACCATCCCATGAAAGTTTTACCATCATTTTTGCAAAAGAGGAAAAATAAACGCTTGTTTTTATTGCAATAGGGATAGTAACTACTTTTTTAATACTTTCTAATATTTTAAAATATTGATTTTCATACGCTTCCGATGATATATTTACATCTGTAGGAAGAATAAAAATATTTAATTCTATAGCATTAGCACCAGCAGCTTGAATTTCCTTTGCAAAATTAACCCATTCGCCAGCCGAACCACAATTTATACTTGCAATTACAGGAATTGTTAAAGCTTTTTTAGCCTCTTTAACCAACTTAATGTACTCGTCTAATTGGTGCATTTGAGTATAATTTTTTATATAATCAATAGCTTCGGTATAAATAAACTCATCACCATGTGCAGTAATGTCTTTATTTGCTTCGTGCATAATTTGCTCTTCAAAAATTGATTTTAGAACTACTGCACCTGCACCATTTTTTTCTATTGCAATTAAATTTTCAATACTATTTGTAAGTCCACAGCTGCCAACTATTATTGGGCTTTTTAAATCTAATCCAAGATACTTTACGTTAATATTTGCCATAATCGCCTCCTTTATTTTAGTAAAAAATTAATATCATCATAAGAATTATATTCTTTTGGTTCTTTATTAAAGTTAAATACTCTAAGAGTTTTTCCGCCTTTATGCGCAATTGTATTATTTTCAATTAACAACGAGCAGGCTTCGCGTAAACCCACAACAGTAACATCTTTATTAATAGCTAAAAACTCATTAATTCTATCTTCACGAGTTTCGCCACCATGTTTTATCATATTATCAATAACAGGATTTGCATCTAAATAGTGAGGATTTATTTGAAATGGAACTATATTTAAACAATCGAAACTTTTAGGCATAATTATAGGCATATCATTAGTTGTACGTAGTGTTGGCGATGCAACATTTGCTCCTGCACTCCAACCAATATAAGGAGTTCCACTTTTTGCCTTTTCGCTAATAGCACTCATAATTCCTAAATGGTGCATTTGATGAACTAAATGAAAAGTATTGCCACCACCAACAATTATACATTTTGCATCGCTAACAGCCTTAATTGTATCTTTTGCATGGTGAATAGATGTTATTTTTACATTAATTCTATTAAAAGCTTTTGCTACTTTTTGTTCGTAATCGTCGTAGCTAACGCTAACTCCTGCATAAGGTATAAATAGTGCTTCGGTTATATTTTTGTTTTTGACAAAAAGTTCAATTTCTGCCATTGGCCAGCCTAAATATGCTTCGCCGTAGTTGGTTGAATTGCTTATTAATAATAAATTTTTCATTCGTTTAGTTTTTGTAATTGAATATTTTTTTAACAAAGTAAAGTATTTTTTGTTTCAATTTAAAATAAATAGTCAATTTTTTTTATTTCTTAATCTTTTTTTTGTTTTTTCTTTCATTACTGAATATCCAAATTTGCCAATTTTTTTAGTTGCAAACATATACTGTCCGTGCGAATATACCAAAAGTTGCGAAGCATTCAAATCGAAAGCATCGGTAATCGGATTAAAAAGTTCTTCGGAAGCATGAACAGCAATTACTTCAGCAATAAACATATCATGACTTCCTATCTGTTTTATTTCTAATACTTTACATTCAATATTTAGCGGTGATTCGGCAATCATTGGGCATTTAACTATTGAGGCTGCAATTGGAGTTAATTTCATTTCTTTAAATTTATCCAAATCTCTACCCGATTTTACACCGCAGAAATCAGTTGCAAAAGCCAAATCTTTTGTTGTTAGGTTAATAACAAATTCGCCACTTTCTTTTATTATGTTATACGAATGTCGCTCGGGACGTACTGATATATAGCACATTGGCGGATTTGAACAAATTGTTCCTGTCCATGCAATAGTAATAATATTTTTTTCTCCATTAATATCGCCACAACTTACCATTATTGCAGGCAATGGATAAATTAAAGTTCCGGGTTTCCAAATACGCTTTTCCATGAATTATATTATTTTGAATACAAAAGTATCTATTTTTTGCAAATAAATTTACCTCGTTGTGCGAAGTTTGTAACTTCGCACTAAATAATTGTTAGTTTGCAACTAACTTTTTTCACTAATTGAAGTTGCAAACTTCAAAACTAAAAAAGTGCGAAGTTCGGAAACTT
>CAZRCF010000227.1:0-4906 GCA_964598505.1 uncultured Lentimicrobiaceae bacterium
ACATCATTAATGCTGTTATAATTCCATTTATTAGCAAAAGTTCAAAATCGAATTTGTAATTAAATATTTTTTCAATATAAATATTTAGAAAATAGCAAATTATTGGTGAAATTACAGCTATAAATGGAACAAATTTATCTATCACTTTTCGTTTTGAAATTAAACCAAAAGCAAACATTCCCAAAAGTGGTCCGTAAGTTAAACTTGCAATAAAAAATAGTGTTTGAATAAGATGTTTACTACTATTATATTGGTAATAAATTATTATTAATACAAAAACAATGGCAAAACAGGTATGAACTAAATAACGAATTCTATTTTTTTTGCGTTCGGAAATATCAGTTCTCTTTTCAATATTTAAAAAATCGATACTAAAAGCTGTTGTTAGCGAAGTTAAAGCACCATCGGCACTTGGATATAAAGCAGAAATTAGCCCAATAATAAAAACTAAACCGGCTAAAGGACCTAAATGGCTAAGTGCAATAACAGGAAAAAGTTGGTCGCCTTTGGTTGTTATGCCCATTTGGTTAGCATATAAATACAAACTTGCACCCAAAATAAGGAACAACATATTTACAAAAATCAAAATAAAGCTAAAAGAAATCATATTTTTTTGAGCATCTTTAATGTTTTTGCAACTTAAATTCTTTTGCATCATCTCTTGGTCGAGCCCTGTCATTGATATTGTGATAAACATACCACCCAAAATTTGTTTCCACCAGCATAAATTACTTTTTGTATCGGTAAAAATCACTTTTGAATAATCGCTATCCGAAATTCGAGACAATAATTCTCCAAAATTAATATCAAGTGCTTGATATATCATAACAATACTTATTATTAGGGACAAAAGCATAAATGTAGTTTGCAAAGTATCTGTCCAAATAATTGTTTTTATACCACCTTTAAAAGTATATAATAAAATCAGAATAAGAAAAAACACAACTGTAATTTCAAAAGGGATATTCCAACCATCGAAAACAAATTTTTGCAGCACGCTAATTACCAAAAACATACGAAGTGAAGCTCCCAAAGTTCGTGATAGTATAAAGAAAAACGAGCCTGTTTTGTATGACCAAAAGCCGAATCGTTTTTCGAGATATGTGTATATTGTGGTTAAATTAAGTTTGTAATAAAGTGGCAGCAATACAAATGCTACTACAAAATAGCCCAACATATAACCAAAAACCATCATTAAATAAGCAAACGAGCGATCGCCAACCCAGCCCGGAACCGACATAAAAGTAACTCCCGATAACGAAGCACCAATCATTCCATAAGCTACTACAAACCAAGGGCTTCGTTTGTTGCCAATAAAAAAAGATTGACTATTTGCTTTTTGCGATGTTAGCCAAGTGATAAAAAACATTAAAAATGTGTAAGCTATAAAGCTCCAAAAAATCATTTGTTGTTGAGTCATTGATGTTTTTTGCTAATTTTGTATAATAAAAAGCAAACTTAGTTTATATTTATTGAACAAAACTGGCGTTTTTTAATTATTTATCTACAATGAATTGTGAATTACTATGGAAAACTTGCCTTCAAAATTATTAGAAAACGCAGTAAACGAGTTATCGCGTTTACCGGGAATTGGAAAACGAACTGCATTACGACTTGCATTACATATACTTAAGTTTTCGCAATCGGAAACTAATAGTTTTACAGGTGCAATATCGGCACTACAAACCGATATACATTTTTGTAGTAAATGCCATAATATCTCTGATACTCCAATATGCCCTATTTGTAACGACAACCGCAGAAACCAAAAAACAATATGCGTTGTTCAGGATATTCGTGATGTAATTGCTATTGAAAACACACACCAATATAATGGAATTTATCATGTTTTAGGAGGTATTATTTCACCAATGGAAGGTATTGGTATTGGAGATTTGAATTTTGAAACCCTGTTTAATAAAATTAATAACAATCAAATTTCAGAAGTAATATTGGCACTACCAACAACAATTGAAGGAGATACAACCAACTATTATATTTATAAAAATATTAATAATTCGGAATTGAAAGTAAGCATAATTGCTCGTGGAATTGCCATTGGCGACGAATTAGAATATGCAGATGAAATAACACTTGGTCGTTCATTATTAAATCGTACTCCTTACGAAAACTTATATAAAAAATAATTTATGAAACGAGCATAAAAATTCATTTTACCCAAGAGAATGATTATTAGCGAGTTCCATACGACAAATAAAAAATTAATTAAAAAATAAACGTATGAATAAATATTTTCATTTTTTTGATATTTTAAGTGAAGCAATTACCATAACTATTTTAGTAATGGTAATGATGCTTATTATTGAATGGATTAATGTTAAAACTCGAGGCTCATGGGCTAATTTATTAAATAAAAACAAGTATCTTCAGGTGTTTTTAGCAGCATTAATCGGTTTAATACCGGGCTGTTTGGGTGCTTTTACAATAGTTTCGCTTTACACGCACGGACTAATATCGCTTGGGGCAATTGTAGCAGCTTTTAGCACAACTTTCGGCGATGAAGCTTTTTTTATGTTTTCGTTTATTCCCGATGTTACTATTTATATGTCGTTAATACTGATAGTTATTGCAACTCTTACCGGCTGGGCTACAAATATAATTTTTAAAAGGAAGAAACTTATTTCGATGCCAAATTTGCATTTCGATTTACATAATATTGATTTAGATAAAAAAACAACCGACTCTTCATTAATAATTCCTAAAATTAAGAACTTTACATTGCCACGGTTTTTGCTAACGGTAGGTCTTATAATATACATTATCAGCTTATTAAGTGGTGAAATATCGCATAACCATTCTCCAAAATTTAATAACAATAAAGCTAAAACCGAAATTGAAGTTCATAATCATAATGAAATAATTAATGAAAATAGCTCATCTACAATTCATAGTGAATCAGAAAAGCATGAAAATCATGGTTTTAAATGGTCTGGAGAAAATATTTTGTTTCTAACACTTTCGCTATTTACACTGTTTATTGTAATAACTGTAAACAATCACTTTTTCAAGGAGCATCTTTGGGAACATGTAATTGGAAAACACTTTATTAAAGTATTTTTATGGACTTTCGGTGCTTTACTTTTATTGGGTTTTCTTAATTCGTTTGTTGATATTCAGAAATGGATTGACAGCACTCAATACGCTATGCTTTTGTTATTGCTTATTGCTGTTATTGTAGGAGTTATACCCGAATCGGGACCACACTATATTTTTATAATTTTGTTTATAAATGGAACTATTCCGTTTAGTATTTTATTAGCAAATTCAATTGTTCAAGATGGGCATGGTGCATTGCCACTTTTAGCAGAATCGAAAAAAAGTTTCCTTTTAATTAAAGGAATAAATGTTGTGGTTGCACTTTTAATTGGGGCTTTAGGGATTTTTGCTGGGTTTTGATAGATTTTTTGGAAGTGGAAAGTAGGAAAAAAATTTGACAGTGTAGTTTTTTCTTAAAAAGCCAATTTGACAATAAAGAAGTTTCTCAAATAAATATCAATGAAAATAAAAAGTTGTAAATTAAAAAAATAAGCAGTACCTTTGCAGCCTTAAAACAATTAAAAAACAAATTTTTATGCCTACAAGGATTAGATTACAACGTCATGGTAAAAAGAACAAACCTTTTTATTCCGTAGTAGTAGCTGATGGTCGTGCACCTCGTAATGGGCGTTTTATAGAGAAAATAGGTACCTATAATCCGATGACCGATCCTGCTTCAATTAACTTAGATTTCGATAGAGCTATTTACTGGCTCGAATGCGGTGCTCAACCAAGCGACACAACTCGTTCGTTATTGAGCCGCGAAGGTGTTATGCTAAAACGCCACTTATTAGGTGGAGTTAAAAAAGGTGCATTTACATTAGAACAAGCCGAAGAAAAATTCCAAGCTTGGAAAACTCAAAAAGAACTTGAACTTAATAGTTACAAAAACAATAAAGTTCAAAAAACTAAAGCTGAAATTAAAAAAGCTTTCGAAGCTGAAACAATAGCTAAAGATGCTAAAGCTGCTATAGTAGCAAAAAAACGTCAACCAGAAGCTGCTCCAAAAGCAGTTGAAACAGTTGAAGATGTAGTTGAAATCGTTACTGAAACTCCTGTTGAAGCTATTGAAGAAGTAGCTCCAGTTGAAGTTGCTGTGGAAGAAGTTGCAGAAACAGTTGCTGAAGTAGAAGCAACAACTGAAGAAACTACAGAAGAAACTTCGGAAAAAGCAGCAGAATAGAAATATCAATGTCCGATTTTAAAGACTATTTTTGCTTAGGCAAAATAACTAAAACTTTCGGATACAAAGGCGATGCTGTAATTTATATTGATTCGGATGAGCCTAAAAAATACAAAAAATTGGAATCAGTTCTCTTTGAAATAAATGGAGAATTGGTTCCTTTTTCTATAAATAAATTTACATTCAAATCGGATAATCAGGCAATTGTACATTTTATCGGAATTGATGGTGATGAGATTATAAAATATATTAATACAAATTTATATTTGCCATTAACTTCTCTGCCACCGCTTACAGGTAATAAATTTTATTACCACGAAGTAATTGGTTTTAAAGTAATTGATTCTGTTTACGGAATAATTGGTCATGTTGATTCGTTTTACGACAATCTGAACCAACCAATAATGAGCATTTTAAACGGACAACGAGAAATATTACTTCCTTTAATTGATCATTTTATAATTGAAGTTGACCGAGAAAACAAAATTATTAAAGTAGAAACACCACCAGGTTTAGTTGAACTTTATTTAAAGTAAAATGACATTTGATTTCAGATTTAAACAGTTTGGAATAAATCATCAAAAATCAACTATGAAAGTTGGTACTGATGCCATTTTGCTCGGTGCATTAACTGAAACCAAAAATGCAAAATCAATTTTAGATATT
>CAZRCF010000228.1:0-4867 GCA_964598505.1 uncultured Lentimicrobiaceae bacterium
TTTCATACGTTTATTTTTTTATTTGTTTTTTATTTGTCGTATGGAACTCGCTAATTATCATTCTCTTGGGTGAAACATTGTTTAATGCTCGTTTCATGCTCTGTTTTTAGTTTGAGCAGGATTAATCAACTCTTTTATATCCGAAATTATTTTATTTGCCAAATGGTCGGCAGTTGAAGGCGAATTACTTTCGGCATAAATTCTAATTATTGGTTCAGTATTCGATTTACGTAAGTGAACCCATTGTTTATCAAATTCAATTTTAACACCGTCGATAATATTAATTGGCTGTTTTTTGTATCGTTTTTGAATATTTGCTAAAACAGCATCAACATCAATTTCCGGTGATAATTCAATTTTATTTTTTGATATATAATAGCTTGGGTATGTGCTTCTTAAGCTCGAACAACTCTTTTTTGATTTTGCAAGATGTGAAAGAAATAAAGCTATGCCAACTAACGAGTCTCTTCCATAATGTAACTCAGGATAAATAATTCCACCGTTTCCTTCGCCACCAATAACTGCATTAGTTTCTTTCATTTTTTCTACAACATTAACTTCTCCAACAGCCGAAGCATTATATTTTTGACTATAACCTTCGGTAATATCTTGTAAAGCTCTTGTTGAAGATAAGTTTGAAACTGTATTACCTACGGTGTTTTTTAAAACATAGTCGGCAACTGATACTAAAGTATATTCTTCGCCAAACATTTCGCCATCTTCGCACACTATAGCTAACCTATCAACATCAGGGTCAACTACAAATCCGAGATGAATATCTGTTTTTTTAATTAATGAGCTAATTTCGGTTAAGTTTTCGGGCAGAGGTTCTGGATTATGAGGAAAAATTCCATTTGATTCGCAATATAATTTTTCAATTTGTTCTACCCCCAGAGAATTTAATAGCATAGGAATAGCTATGCCTCCAGTTGAATTTACACAATCTATTGCAATTTTAAAATTAGCAGCTTTAATTGCTTTAATATCAACAAGTGATAATTGTAATATTTTGTCGATATGTCGCTGAATTGCTCCTTCTACTTGGTAATATTTTCCAATATTTTGTACTTCGGAATACTTAAAATCTTGACTTTCTGCCAATTCTAAAACTTGTGAACCATCTTGGGCAGAAATAAATTCGCCTTTTTCGTTTAAAAGTTTAAGAGCATTCCATTGATCAGGGTTATGACTTGCTGTAATAATAATTCCACAATCGGCTTTTGAACCAATTACTTCCATTTCAACTGTTGGAGTAGTACTTAAACCAATATCGTAAACATTGCAACCCATTCCTAAAGCAGTTCCACAAACCAATCGGTTAACCATATCGCCCGAAACTCGCGCATCGCGACCCACTGTAAGTTTAATCTGTTTTTTGCCTGAACTTTGTTTTATAAAATGAATAAACGAAGCTGTGTATTTAACAATATCTATTGGACTAAGCCCTTCACCAGGTTTTCCGCCTATCGTTCCTCTTATTCCTGAAATTGATTTTATGAGTGTCATAAGTATTTTAAAATATTTTGTGCAAATATACGATTTTTTAGTTTTTGATTTTATTTAAAAAGTTTTAGATATTTGAATTAATAATTTTCAACCTTAAAATATTATATTTAACTTTGTTGAAAATAATAACCTAAAATACTAACAATATTTAATGAACAATAATGTTTTACTATCTGAAGGGAAAATTTTACCGATAATGGAGGAATTTTATTCGCTGCAAGGCGAAGGAAATAATACCGGCAAGGCTGCATATTTTATTCGAATTGGTGGTTGCGATGTTGGCTGTGATTGGTGCGATGTAAAAGAGTCGTGGGACGCTTCAATCCATCCTTTAACTGTGGTTGATGAAGTAGTTGCAAGAGCTAATTTGTATAAAGGCAAAGCTGTTGTAGTTACAGGTGGCGAGCCTGCATTATATAACTTAAATTATCTTACTAACGAACTTAAAAAAAAGGGCATTGAAACTTTTATTGAAACTTCCGGTTCGGTTGAAATTACAGGTGTTTGGGATTGGATTTGCGTTTCGCCAAAAATGAATTTAAGCCCAACAAAGAAATCGCTTTTAATTGCCAATGAACTTAAAATAATTATTTCCAACTCAGCGGATTTCGATTGGGCAGAAATAAATTCAAAATTAGTTAATCCCAATTGTATTCTTTATTTACAGCCCGAATGGAGTAAAATTGATAAAATTATGCCTCAAATAATTGATTATATTTTAGAAAATCCAAAATGGCGAATTTCAATTCAAAGTCATAAATACATGCATATCCCTTAGTGTTTAAAAGCACTTTTAAAAAGTTTATAAAATAATACACCAAAAAATAATGAAAAAAATAATATTTCTGCTAATCTGTTCATTAATTATAACTTCTTTATTTGCACAGCAAAAAAATAATGAATTGCGAACAAAATCATCTAAAGCAATAAAGTTATACAAAAAAGGTATTGATGCTGTTGAAAATCAAGATTTTAAAACAGCAATAGTTTATTTTGATGAAGCATTAAAAATCGATAACCAATTTATAGAGGCTTGGATTGTAAAAGGCGATTGTTTTATGTTTCAAAAAGAGTGCGAAAATGCTTTAAACTCTTATTATATTGCTTTAAAAATTGATTCAAACTATTATCCAAATTTGTTTTATTTAATTGCCGACCAGGAAGTTCAATGCGAAAAATATCACGAAGCCGTTTATCATTACGAAACATACTTAGAATTCAATAATAATTTTTCGGGAAGAACAAATGCTATACAAAAAAGCTTACAACAAGCTCGTTTTTGTGCTAAAATGAAAGATAATCCTGTAAAATTCAATGCAATAAATATGGGTAACAATATAAATTCGTCAAGTGATGAATACTTGCCTTCGATAACTGCCGATGAACAAACTTTTGTTCTAACAGTTAGGCGACCCAGAGATATTTATACCGAATGTGATGGATGTAAAACTGAGGAAGATTTTTATATTTCCACAAAAGATAAAAATGGCGAGTGGCTTCCACGTAGAGCAATGAAAGAGATAAATACTCACTACAACGAAGGTGCACAATGCCTTTCGCCCGATGGAAAATATTTAATTTTTACTGTTTGTAACCGTAAAGATGGTTTTGGTAGCTGCGATTTATATTGGTCGAAACGTATAGGTAATATTTGGACAACTCCCAGAAACTGCGGTCGTCCTGTAAACACCGATGATTGGGAATCGCAACCAACTTTTGCTGCCGATGGAAAAACTATCTATTTTACAAGTAACAGATATGGGTCAGTTGGTGGGTCAGATATTTGGTCAACTACAATGATTTCCGATGGAGAATTTTCTCGTCCCGAAAATTTAGGAACAGAAATTAATACTCGTGGTGAAGATGTATCTCCATTTATACATCCCGATGGTGTAACACTATATTTTTCGAGCGATGGACATCAAGGAATGGGTGGCAAAGATTTGTTTATGAGCCGCATGGATACTGCCGACAAATGGGGAAAACCAACAAATTTAGGTTATCCAATTAATTCGCCAGCCGATGAAATAAATTTAATTGTTAATGCAAATGGCGATAAAGCCTATTTATCTTCATCGAAAATTGGTGGTTTTGGTGGTTTAGATTTATATTGGTTCGACCTTGATGAGCGCATTCGTCCTACGCCAGTAACCTATTTTAAAGGAAAAGTTTACGATGAAAAAACCAAAATTCCATTAGAAGCCAACGTTGAACTTATTGATTTAAGAACAGGAAAAACATTTATTAAAACCATTTCTGATGCTAATTCAGGCGAATTTTTAATTTGTTTGCCTACAAATAACGATTATGCTTTAAATGTGAATCACGAGGAGTATCTTTTTTATTCCGATAATTTTTCGCTAACAGGAATACATAGTAAAACCGACCCTTTTGTTAAAGATGTACCTTTAAAATCGTTTAATATTGGGCAAACTGTAGTACTTCATAATATTTTCTTCGATACCGATATGTATATCTTAAAAGATGCTTCAAAAATTGAATTAGAACGTTTAATTGCGTTTATGGCAAAAAACAAACGTATAAAAATTGAAATAGGAGGGCATACCGATAATCAAGGCAGTAAAGAACACAATATTATACTTTCGCAAAATCGTGCTCAGGCGGTTTATAATTTTTTATTAAAAGCAGGTATTACTAAAGATAGACTAAGTTTTAAAGGTTATGGTATGAACACTCCGGTTTCTACAAACGAAACCGCAGAAGGTAGAGCATTAAATAGGAGAACCGAATTTAAAATTATCG
The DNA here is from genome assembly GCA_964598505.1 of uncultured Lentimicrobiaceae bacterium. GTDB lineage: Bacteria > Bacteroidota > Bacteroidia > Bacteroidales > WCHB1-69 > CAZRCF01. The sequence goes on from CAZRCF010000228.1 coordinate 4,270, forward strand.
GGTTTTAACTTTGCTGCATAACTTTTTGATTTTTGGAGAAAAAGAGTACTTTTGTGAGAATAATTTAAAAATAAATGGAGGTTATTAGATATAATAATATAAATTATAAAATATGAGAAAAATAATAACAATAATTCTATTAATTAGCACTACTTTATCTTATGGTCAGACTAAGAAGTCTTTATTATACAATGAAAGTGGAAAATTACTGATAGATACATCATTATGTATTTCTAAAGCTCAGTTAGAAAAATGGAAAGATATCGAAGACTCTTTTATATATGATATAATTTCAAATTTAAAATATTCCCAAATTGCAAAAGAAAATAATTTATCTGGGCTATCAATTATTTCATTTGACCTTGACAACTCTCTACTATTAAAAAATTTTAAAATTTTAAAACAAGTAGGTGGTGGTTTGGAAGAATGTTTGAAAATAGCTATAAGCTCATTTACCTTGTTAAAATCATTAGCCCCTGATGATAATAGCACTTTAACATATTATGTTTCGGTTGACTTTAAACTTATAGATGCAAAAAAAATTATAGAGAAGATACATACGATTCCAATTTCAACGGTTAATTACGAATATATTCAA
>CAZRCF010000229.1:0-4853 GCA_964598505.1 uncultured Lentimicrobiaceae bacterium
AATGTTTCATTTATTGGATCTATTGCTTATCATTTTTCAGATATTTTAAAAGAAATTGCTTCTCAATATAATATTAAAATTAGTGCAATTTTGCAATCACCTATGTCGGGATTAATTGATTACCATACAAATAATAAGTAAATACTTTTATTTTTTTGCCTCAATAAAAAGCGATGTTGGATCATGAACTAATTCGCCTTTAACATCTAATTCGTATGAGTTCCAATTTGGGATGTCGCTTTCAAAAGCATTTTTAATCTTAATATCACTAAATCCTACATCTTTTAATAATCTAGATAAAGAATATTTATCGTAGAGCCATGCATGAATTTCTCCACCAAGCCTAAAACTTCCAATTTTATATTTTTTTCCTAATAAAATATTTAAAAACATACTTTTAATAAACCCAAATACTCGTACTAAAAAGCCAAGTAAACCTAATGCTTTTATATTTTTTTTAATAAGTTCGATTTTGCCGATTTTAACTTTATTAATATTTGAACTGCCAATATAACCAATTCTGTCAACAATATACTTTTCGTTTACAATTTTATCTTGTTGTAAAAATTTCGCCATTTGTCCACCAGTATAATTACGAACTGTTTGGTCGTACATTTCAAGTAAAATCCAATCGTAATTTGCTTGCGATAATTCATTTGGATTATTTAAATTTTCGTCTAGATATTTTTTATATTCATTTACAATGTTTTCTAAATCGGGAACAACAACTCTAATTGTACCGTTTTTCTTTAAAACCCGATAGCATTCTTTCATAAAATCAAAAGCGTTCTCTTTTGGAAAATGCTCTAAAACCTGAGAATGATATAATATTTCAAACTTTTCATCTGGAAATGGAATTCCTTTTAATAAATTACATTTAATAACATCTCTACTATTTGAAACCATATCAATATTTATCCAATCTTTATGATATTTATTTCCACATCCAACATTTAAATAGTTTAACTTTTCTTTCATACGTTTAGTTTTTTATTTATTTTTTATTTGTCGTATGGAACTCGCTAATTATCATTCTCTTGAGTGAAAAGGATTTTCATGCTCGTTTCATATTGTTTACATTATTATTTTTTCAAAAATAAGATTTTTTTATTGAATTTAGGCAACTATTGTCCGATAAAAAATCTAAAACAGACTTGATATTATTATAACGCACTGATTATCATTGTGAGTATTTTTTAAATTTGCATTCTTGAAAAGATTCAATAAATTTTTTCTTTTCTGTTTTTATAAATCCAATATAAATAAATTACTTCCCACAAATAATCGATTGAACATGGAGCGTAATATCATTTTTCGGATGTTTTAAAGAAATTGCTTCACAATACAATATTAAAATTGGTACAATTTTGCAATCACCAATTTCGGGATTAATTGATTATCATACAAATATAGAGTGATGAAAATTATTTATTAACCATTTTAAACATTCCCGGTTTGTTTTCAGGTCTTTCTGAATATCCAAATTTGTAATAAAATTCTTTAACACCAGCAGCAGCCATTAATCCAACAAACGAATTATTATTTGTGTTATTATTAAGGTAATTTTCAATATTATCCATAATTTTTTTACCTATCCCTTTACCTTGGTATTCGGGAATAACAATTATATCTTGAACATAAAAGTATATTGCTCCATCGCCAATAACCCTTCCAATACCTATGAGTTTATCGTCATCAAAAATACACACTGAGTACAAATCATTTTTAAGCCCAAGTTTAACAACATTATCTTCGAGCATTGCCCAACCAGTTGTTTTTCTAATTGTTTGGAACTCATCAAAACAAATTTTTCTATTTTCAATTCTAATGTTCATTGTTTAGTGTTATTTAAATTACAATTTTATTTGCCAATAAAAAAATTCATCATCTTCATTAGTTTTAACAAATTTATTTCTTAAAAGAACAGAATAGGAATCAATATTATCTTTGTATGTTTTTGCAATTATCGATTTTATAATACTTTGATTTTGTGCCCAACTAACAATACAATTAACTGCTTCAGTCATATATCCATTTTTTCTAAACTCATCATATATTCCATAACCAATTTCAATTTCTCCCAATTCATTTGGTTCGCCCATAAAACATAAATCGCCAACCATTATTTTATTTTCTTTTAAAATAATAGTCCAAAGTGTATAATACAAATAATTCAAATTTTTGTTAGCTACATTAGGCAAAATATTTATTTCTAAAGCTTCTTTAAGTTCAGAAGAAATTATTTTTAATGAATTAATAAGACCTAAATCTTTTTCTAAAGAGTTATCATTTTTGATGTATTTTAACAATTGATTATATGTTAAAGGTTTTATAATTAATCTGTTTGTTTCTATCATAATAATTTTATAATATTAATTTTTTAAATTCTTTCTCCACAAATCTACAATATCGTTAGGTATTAGAGGTATTAATAGTGATTTTGAGTATATATTATTATATTCCTGTAAAAGACAATCGGGATTCTCAATAACATATAATAGCTTTTTCTTACTTCCTTTTAATAAAATAGAATTATATAAATGATAACTTATATAGTATTCAATTGTAGGTCTTTGCGATAATGTTTCACTATTAATTTCATCAAAACAATATTTTTTCAACCTGTCTATACCTCTTTTATTCCACATTTCATTTTTTTCTTTATTGTAATAACCAATAGGATTATTTGATTTAGAAATTTCTCTCATTATATTAATCCATTCATTATATAATTCAATTATTAATTTTTCATTAAAATATAATAATTTTACTTGGTTTGAATAATCATCAAAATTCATTTGTTGGGCTACTCCTTCAAGTATTATTCTTTCTTGAAATGATAAAAGAACCTTATGAAATAAGCTTTTATTATTAACTAAAATGTATTTATCTAAGTACTTTGAGTATAGTATATGATTTAATTCATGTGCTATAGTATTTGATATTTTCAAATTATTGTAATAATTATAATTGATTAAATCAATAATTATTTTATTGTCAGTTGTAAAGCTTCCTTTATTACCATCTAAACAAAAAACTATTTCAATTTTTAAGTTATTCTCTATTTTCTTTGGCAAAACATCAAGATTCAATTTGACTACTTTTTTGATAATTTCGTTTTTTTGTTTATCAATTTCTGATATAAATATAATTGCCTTAGAATCGAAATCTCTTTTCCAAAATTCAATCCATCGTTCTGATAAACCACCTCTCATTTTTATACAATCAAATGGTAAAGATAAAAAAGCATTTCGATATGCTTCAATTCCATTATATTCAAACGTATCGATATATGATGCCATTTTTTCGCTTAAAATTTCATATATTGGAAGTGTTAATAATGAATCTATTAGTTTATTCAGTTGAATATCTTTTTTATTTAGTTGAAAATTAATATTTTTATCAAATTGCATGATATTTTTGTAATTATATCCATTCGGGTTTTTCTGTTCTATGTAATTCATTACAGAAATAAATCTTTCAGCAGGTTTCAGATTAAATACTAACGAAATTTCTGATTTATTTACAAAGCCACTGTATGCAACAATAATTATGACAACTAAACCTAAAATGAAAATTTTTTTTCTCATAAAATAAATATTTTTATAGTATAATATATATTTTAAATTATTTCAATATTGCAAATTGTAAAATTAATATTAATATTAATTTTTAAATTTCAAAATCAAGCTATTTTGATAAATCGGTTAATATTGTTTTTGAAAGTATTTGAGTATTATATTGCTTTTCTAAAATATCAAAAAAAATAACATTATTGCAGCCTTCGCGAAAACGACTACAACCATAAGCCGATTTTCCTTTAATCATCTCCCCTTTTCCGCATTTTGGACAAATCAACTTTTCTGCATTAGTTTTGTTTGGATTAATAATATCTCCAATAAGAAGCTTTGGAATAAAATTTTCATCGAATTTTATTTCGCCATCTTCTATTTTTTCGTTAACCTTAAAACCTTTAATCTTAGTAGTTTTTCCTTTTGTAATTAGAGTAAAAATTTGTTTTTCGGTAAGATTTTTGTCAAATAGGGTAAAATCAACTTTGAAATTACAACCGGCTTTATATTCGCTACAACCATAAGCATTTTTACCTTTTATTATTTTACCTTTTTTGCATTTCGGGCAAATAATATCATTTTCGGACTTTGGTTTTGATTTAATTTCTGTTTTATTATCAGTTTTTTCTATCTTATCTTCTTCAATATTAATTACTTTAGTATTTTCTTTTTTTACATCAAAAACTAATTCGCTAACCATAGTTTTCATCTCTTCCAGAAAAAGTTTAGGTTCGTATTCGCCACATTCAATTTGGCGAAGTTTCTTTTCCCAAATTCCGGTTAATTCAGCCGATTTAAGGAGTTCGTTTTGAATTGTATTTATAAGCTGAACTCCAGTAATAGTAGGCACTAAGTTCTTTTTTTCGCGAATAACATATTTTCTTTTAAATAGTGTTTCGATAATATTTGCCCGAGTTGATGGGCGACCAATGCCATTTTCTTTCATTAAATCTCGAAGTTCTTCATCATCAACGTTTTTACCGGCAGTTTCCATAGCACGAAGTAAAGTTGCTTCGGTGTGCATTTTTGGTGGCTGAGTTTGTTTTTCTAACAAATCGGGAAAGTGTTCGCCATGTTCGCCTTTAACAAAATCGGGCATAATTTGTTCTTCATCATTTTCATTTTCAGCATCTGCCTCTTTTTTAGGATATAGAACACGCCAACCCTCCTCGATTATAACTTTACCGGTTGCTTTAAATTCGTTACTATCAACATCACCAATTACCGTTGTATTTGACACAATACAATCGGGATAAAATGCTGCAATAAACCTACGAGCAA
>CAZRCF010000230.1:0-4826 GCA_964598505.1 uncultured Lentimicrobiaceae bacterium
CTTTGTTAGTTGAAGTAGCTCCAAACCATTGAACTAATTCCTGCACCATTTTCCACTGAAAATTGTAATTACCGGGTGTTGAAGGAGCTGTGGCTGTAAAATTAAATATTACTGTAGCATTTGGTAATACTTGGCTAACAGGCAAGTTAACACGAAATAGTCCCCAAATTTCGTTATCCTGTGGATTTTGCGAACCTAATCGATGAGGATTTGTTCCTGTAAGTTTCCAAGTTGAGGATCCTATATTTTTAAATGTAACGCTTGCATTAAATACCTGACCAGCTGTTACTTGCGATGGAGCAGTTATTGATACAAATTGTGAATTATTTACTGGTAAAACTGTAATTACCTTATTAGTTGAAACAGCCCCAAACCATTGAACTAATTCCTGCACCATTTTCCATTGAAAATTGTAATTGCCTGGTGTAGTAGGAGCTGTGGCAGTAAAAGTGAATGTTGCATTTGCATTTGGCAACACTTGGCTAACAGGAAGTTCAACACGTAATCGCCCCCATGTTTCATTATCCTGAGGGTTTTGCGTTCCTAACCGGTAAGGAGTATTTCCTCCAGTTGTCCATGTTGTTGTGCCAGTGTTTTTAAAAGTGATACTTGCTGTAAACACTTGACCGGGTGTAACCTGAATAGGTGCTGTAATTGAAATAAACTGAGAACTGTTTTGAGCGTTAGCCAATTTTATACTGAAAATAAGCACTGTTAAAATAATAAAACACTTTTTTAGCAGATTTAAGATTGTTGTTTTTTTGTTTTTCATAATTTTGAGTTTTAAATTTAGCAAATCTTTTTTTGGTTTTTATATTTTCTAATTTTTATTAAGTATAAGTAAAGATAATACAGAAATTAAAGATTTGTATTAAAAAAAATTAAAATAGGCTACTTTTATTAAAAAGCAACCTATTTTATAACAATAATAAATTGCAATTAATTGATTACAACTTTTTTACAATACGAATTAGTTTGATTTTCAATTTTCAAAAAGTAAATTCCTTTTTTAAATTCGGATACATTCACTTCTATATTGCCAGTATTTGAGTATTCGTTGTTATAAACAAGTTTTCCTGTTATATCAAATATTTTTAATGTTTGTATTCCATCAACAACTGGTAATAAAATATTTATAAAATCAGTTGCAGGGTTTGGCATAATGCTTATATCAGAAATACTTGTTTCGTAGTTCAAATTATTAATATTTGATGATGCAGATTTATTTGGTACGATAATATCTATACTTGGGGTAAAATTCATTCCAGCTCCATTAATAAAACCATTTGGTCCTGTTAATTGAAAATAATAATTATGTTTATATATATTATTAAAAATATGTGCAAATAATCTTATACGAAAAGTTACGGTATAATCCGGAGGAGTATATGGTGCTATTGCATTTCCATCAAACCATGGAATTATATCACCGTCTTTAAATGAATTAATATCAATTAACTGAACATTTCTCCATCCTTCAATTCCTTTATTTAGAAATGTAATCTCGAAGTCATAATAATTTCCAATAGTCATACTATTAGGCATATCAGAATAATCAATAGCATCACCCAAATAAGCTGGACCCTCACATACAGTGATGATATGAGGAGTTGATATTTGCCCAAAACGAGAATCTCCTCCTTTTGAAGGTCTCCATTGAAAGGAGTAAGGTTGACATACCCAAGGATGAATTTCTGAAAGAGTTATAAAATTACCTTTAAATGCAACAGTATCACCAGGAATTACATCATCAGAAAGTTCTATTCTATTTGTACCCCAAATAGTGTTATTAGGTGGTCCTTCTGAAGCTAAACAATATATTCCTTTTCTCCAAATAGAATTTCCAGTATTTATATATGTAAAATCATCTGTGAACTCAATGCTACAAGCCCTTCGATCTGGTCCAAAATTATGATAAATATATTCAGCATCATCTACTATGGTTCCAACTTGAATTATTGTTTTAGGAGTTTTTTCACCAAACCACTCAATATTGTTTTGTAGCATTTGCCATTGAAAATAGTATTCTCTGGCTTGTGATGGCGCAGTATAAGTTCCTGTAAAAGTGTAGATTTCACCAGGTCTTACAATAGTGTTTATCATACCTCCAGCTCTGTTTGTACCCCACGTATTATTATCTCTTGGATTTTCAGAGCCTAACCACCATGAATTATTGCCATTTATTTTCCAAATTGTACTACCTGTGTTTTTATATGTAAAACTGGCAGTAAAAGTTTGACCAGGATTTACATTAGTTGGAACATTTTGAGAAACAAACTGCGAATTATTAGTAAGTGTCCCTACAATTATTTCTTTATTTGTTGAATTTTGTCCAAACCAACCAATTCCTTCTTGTATCATTTTCCACTGAAAATTATATATTCCGTCTGTGATAGGAGCTGTAGCAGTAAAATTAAATGTTACGTTAGCATTAGGTAATACCTGACTTACAGGTAATTCAACTCGTTGAAATCCCCAAATAGTATTATTTATAGCGTTTTGCGAACCCAATCGAAACTTATTACTACCGTTGTTTACCCATGTTCTAGTTCCGGTATTTTTATATGTAATGCTTGCCGTAAATTGTTCGCCAGGCAATACTTGCGAAGGAACTGAAATTGAAACAAACTGTGAATTATTTGTAAGCACAGGTGGCGGTGCAACAACTGTAATTACTTTGTTAGTAGTAGATGCTCCAAACCATTGAACTAATTCCTGCACCATTTTCCATTGAAAATTGTAATTACCTGGTGTTGAAGGAGCTGTGGCTGTAAAATTAAATGTTACTGATGCATTTGGTAATACTTGACTAACAGGCAAATTAACACGAAATAGTCCCCAGTTTTCGTTATCCTGTGGATTTTGCGAACCTAATCGATGAGGATTTGTTCCTGTAAGTTTCCAAGTTGAGGATCCTATATTTTTAAATGTAACGCTTGCATTAAATACCTGACCAGCTGTTACTTGCGATGGAGCAGTTATTGATACAAATTGTGAATTATTTACTGGTAAAACTGTAATTACCTTATTAGTTGAAACAGCCCCAAACCATTCTACTAACTCTTGTACCATTTTCCACTGGAAATTGTAATTGCCGGGAGTTGTAGGTGCTGTAGCAGTAAAAGTAAATGTTATAGTTGCATTTGGTAATACTTGGCTAACAGGAAGTTCAACACGTAATCGCCCCCATGTTTCATTATCCTGCGGGTTTTGAGTCCCTAATCGGTAGGGTGTATTTCCTCCTGTTGTCCATGTTGTTGTGCCTGTGTTTTTAAAAGTGATACTTGCTGTAAACACTTGACCTGGCGTAACCTGATTAGGAGCTGTAATTGAAATAAACTGAGAGCTGTTTTGAGCGTTAGCCAATTTTCCACTGAAAATAAGCACTACTAAAATAATAAAATACTTTTTTAGCAGATTTAAGATTGTTGTTTTTTTGTTTTTCATGTTTTTTTTTGTTTAGGCTGTCAATATATTTTATATATTATAAATTTTTCTCCTTTTGTAAAATGTATTATATCTTTTATAATAAACATAATGCAATAACTATCAAAATGTTCATTTTGTTGAATTTATAATTAATTATAAAAAAAATGAAAAGTTATATATCAATTTTCCTGATAAATATAGTGTCTTTTTTAGTTGATTACAACTTTTTTACAATACGAATTAGTTTGATTGTCAATTTTCAAAAAATAGATTCCTTTTTTAAATTGCGAAACATTTACTTCAATATTACTGGTGTTTGAATACTCATTGCTATAAACAATCTTGCCTGTAATATCAAATATTTTTAATGCTTGTGTTCCATCAACAATTGGTAATAAAATATTCATAAAATCTGTTGCCGGATTTGGCATTACTTTAAATTCAATATTATCATCTGAATTATCATCAAAACTAATAGAAGCAGTTTTGTTCAATGCATTAATTCTTATACTGCCATATATTATTTGTCCAAAGTATTTCATAGATATAGGATGATATAATTGTGCACTGTAATCTACTATACAAGGATAAGCCGGTGCATAATATGGAATATTATATGTAGCAATACCATTACGTGGTATTGAACTCGTAGTAGGAGAAGCTGTTGCTGTATAAATTTGATTTCCATTTACAGTAAATCTCATAAATAATTTTGGAACACAAGTGCTACCATAGTATACATCAAAAACTCCTATGGTTGTCCAAATATCATTAGATGTGAGTAAATCGGAGATATTTTTAAATTTTATTTGAATATTAGAATATTGATTTGTTTTTAACCCGTAAGAATTTGATGAGCTAAAATACAAACTTACAAAAGAAGAATTATAATAATTAGTTAATGTCTTTTCGCCCAATACTGTTTCCCCAAAGCGAGTATTTCCTCCTTTTGACATTCTCCACTGAAATGGATAATAACCCGTAGTAGGTGGTGAAATCAAAGTGCCAGAATAAATAGAAATTACTTCTCCCGGTAAAACATCCTTCCAAAGGTCTATTCTATTGGTACCCCAATTGGTATTGTTTGGATAATTTTCTGATGCTAAATAATAAATCCCTTTTACCCATGTTGTAGTACCATTGTTTTTCATATCAATTGATACAGCCCAAGGAGTAATAGTTGTTACTGGAAGCGAAGTAATTGGTACAGAAATAACTTGTGCATCATCAATTAATGCAGGAGTTGTAGTACCAACTTGAATAATTTTGTTAGGTGTAGTTGCACCAAACCACTCTACTAACTCTTTTACCATTTTCCACTGAAAATTATATGTACCAGATGTAGTAGGAGCAGTGGCAGTAAAACTAAATGTTACAGTTGCATTTGGTAATACTTG
>CAZRCF010000231.1:0-4812 GCA_964598505.1 uncultured Lentimicrobiaceae bacterium
TTGGTTATGAAGTTAAAATTATAAAACATTGTTTTAGTGGAAGAACATACTTATCTAAAGGATTAGTTAGAAAAGCACAAAAACTTGCAAATAAAAATATTTCAATTTTCGGCGATTTAATTACCGATGAAACACCACTTCTCGGCATAGAACCATCGGGAATACTAACTTTTAGAGATGAATATATTGATTTGGCTTATGATGAATTAAAACTAAGTGCTAAAAAAATTGCAAGAAATAGCTTTTTAATTGATGAATTTATTGCTAGCGAATTTCAAAAAGGGAATATTGATGATGATAAATTTGTTGATGACGAAAAAAACATTTTATTTCACGGACACTGCTATCAAAAGGCACTTTCATCAACTACTCACACAAAAATAATGATGCAAATACCCAAAAATTATCATGTAGAAGAGATAAAATCAGGTTGCTGCGGAATGGCTGGTGCGTTTGGCTTCGAGAAAGAGCATTACGAAGTTTCGATGAAAGTAGGCGAAATTTTACTGCTGCCAGCAGTTCGTAAAGCAAAACCAAATACATTAATTACCGCTACAGGTACAAGTTGCCGTCATCAAATAAAAGATGGTACCAAAAAAACAGCTTTTCATCCAGTTGAAATTTTATATGATGCCTTAAAAAAGTAAAATTAGTTTTTTAGCAACATAATTATGCTTATAAATCAATAAAAAAACATAGTTTACTTGCAAAAATTTATTAAGTTTGCAAATAAAATTAAAGGAATGTTCCGAAAAGCAACTTCATTAATACTAATAAGTTTCTTGATATTTCAGATGTTAGGTTATTTTGTTGTATTTAAAGGTATGCAATTTCAAGTTCGGAAAGAAATTAAACGACAAATAAAATTTTCGGTACCAGAAGATAAATTAGTAGTTTTACGAATTACTAAAGCAATAGAATTTGGTAACAGTAATGAGTTTAAACGAATTCACAAAGGCGAGTTTCGATACAAAGGACAGATGTATGATATTATTCGTACAGAAATATCCGGTGACACAACAATTTACACCTGTATTCATGACGTTAAGGAATCAAATCTTTTTGCCAATCTCGACAAATATATTAAAGAAGATTTTGAAAAGAATAATTCTACAAAACAAAAAGCAAACAAGCTAAATTCGCAAATAAACAACCTGTTTTTTCAAATAACAAAACAGCAAAAAATAATATTATTTTACAAAAATTTATTTTTTAATGAAAAGGATAATTTATATTGTTTTTCATATCTATACCCTTTAAATAAGCCGCCCACAGCTTAACATTTTTTATATTCATAGAATATATATTTTTATAAAAAATATAAAGGTATTGTACGTTGAATTATACGTACTGTAAGTATTATTTACTATCATTTTTGCTAATAACATAAATGATAGTAAAATTTAATTATTTAAAATGAAAAATAAAAAAATGAAAAAAACAATAATAACCGTAATTTTAATAATAGGAACTATTATAACCTATTCGCAAACAATAACTATAATTGATAATCAAAGCAAACAACCAATTCAAGGTGTAAATATTTTTAATGATAATAAGACAATCAATGTTACCACAAATCAAAAAGGTGTTGCAAACACAAATCAATTTTCAAATAGTGATACAATAATAGTCTCATGTTTAGGCTATTCAAAACAAAAATTTGCAGCAACCGAGTTACAATTAAAATGCATATTAGAGCTTAATCAAACAGTAATTACTTTAGATGAAGTAGTTTTATCGGCTAATAAATTTGAAGAAAATAAGTCTGATTTGCCAAATCGTGTAGAGGTAATTGGAGCTAAAGAAGTTGAACTTTCGATGCCGCAAAATTCAGGAGAAATGATTGCTCAAACAGGAGCTGCATTTATCCAAACAAGCCAATTAGGTGGAGCAAGTCCCGTGCTAAGAGGTTTTGAAGCAAATAAGGTTTTAATCGTAGTTGATGGAGTTCGTATGAATAATGCTATTTATCGTTCGGGTCACTTGCAAAGTATTATAACAATTGACCCGCTAATGCTCGATCGTGCCGAAATTGTTTATGGTCCAGGTTCGGTTATTTATGGCAGCGATGCTTTGGGTGGTGTAATGGCTTTTCATTCAAAAAGACCAATTTATTCTACTGATGGAAAGCTTTTAATTACTGGTTCTGTTCTTACAAAATATGCTTCGGCAGCAAACGATTACGGTGGAAGTATGTTTTTAAATATTGCGACAAGCAAATTTGCATCAATTACAAATTTTAGCTACAAAAATATTGGCGACTTAACAATTGGTCGTAACGATAATCCCTTATATAGAAGCTGGGGAATGAATAAATTGTACTCTCAAAGAATTAATGGAAAAGATAGTGCTTTTGTAAATAACAATCCTTATACATTAAAGAATAGTGGGTATTCGCAGTATGATATTTTACAAAAATTCTACTACAAACCTTCGGAAAATGCAGAATATATACTTAATTTTCAATATTCTAATTCAAGTGATGTGCCTCGTACCGATAGATTGTTATCAATAAAAAGTGGTCTGCCAGAATATGCTGAATGGTATTATGGACCTCAAACAAGATTGTTTGCTTATTTTACAGCACATTTCAAAAATCGAAAACTTTTCGATGACGCGCGCTTTACTGCTGGATGTCAAAATATTAGCGAAGACAGAATAAGTAGAAGTTTTAATAAAACTCCTAAAAAATTTCAATTAGAAACTGTAAATGTTTATTCATTTAATGCCGATTTGCAAAAAAATATTACATCAAAAAACGAACTTCGTTATGGTGTTGAATATACTTATAATGATGTTAATTCAGAAGCTTATTATATTGATGTTGTTTCTAACTTAAAAACTTATAATGCAAGTAGCCGTTATCCTGACGAATCAAATTACATGATGAATTATTCGGCTTATGTAACTCATAATTGGGAGATTAGCAAAAAATTAATTTTAAGTCAAGGAATTCGTTTTTCGGGAAGTGATTTAAAATCTGTTTATAGTGATACAATGATGAAGATAAATAAATTTCCTTTTGATAAAACCATTAAACAATCGGATAATGCTTTTACAGGACAAATTGGAGCAGTATATATGCCTTGCAACGACTGGCGTTTTGCACTTAATTTTGCTTCTGGTTTCAGAACTCCAAATATTGACGATATTTGTAAAGTTAACGATTCAAAAGGAAGCTCCAAATTACTTATAATTCCTAATCCCGATTTGAAATCGGAATATGTTTATAACTCGGAACTTACTATTGGAAAAGTTTTCAATAAAAAAATTCAGATTGAGCTAACCGGATTTTTATCTTATATTGAAAATGCTGTAGCTGAGCGTGCAACACAATTAAACGGTAGTGATTCTGTGCTTTTCGATGGAAAAACATGTGCAATTCATACAAATAAAAATGAAGGTGAAGCAACTATTTATGGTGTTCAAGGAAGTGTTTCCGCTAATTTAACTAATAACTTTTCAATTGTAAGTAATTTAACATACACTTATGGGCACGTTACAAAAGGTGATGTTCCGTTAGATCATATTCCACCTGTATATGGCATGACATCATTCCGTTTGAAATACAAAAAACTAACAACCGATTTATATTTTAGGTATAATGGATGGAAAAACCTTGAAGATTATAGTCCATCGGGAGAAGATAACATAACCGCTAATCCAGTTGATGCTAATGGTAATAATATTGGCATGCCAGCATGGTACACAATTAACTGCAAAGCAGCTTATAGAGCAACAAAATTTTTAACAATCCAAGCAGGTGTAGAAAATATTTTAGATGCTCATTATCGTTATTTTGCATCGGGAATAAGTGCACCAGGTCGAAACTTTATGGGTTCTTTAAAAATTAACTTCTAACAGTATAAAAAAAAGAGGTTGTCAAATATTTGGCAACCTCTTTTTGAAATATTTTTAAAAAACGGTCATGCTTTGCCACACATATCAAACTTGACGTATTATACTTGCCGATTTATTGTCGTTGTTATAGAAAGGTATAAGATGCTGAACTTCGCACCTTTTTGTGCTGAAGTTTGCAAATTCAATATGTGAAGTTATTATTAACAAACTTCGCATAACGAGTTATTAATAAACCAAAAACTCCAATTTAAAGCAAATTTAATAAAGCCCTTTTACATAAGATTTTGCAGCAATAAAATCTTTTAAATAAAATGGTTCAAAATATGCAAGATTTTCAAACTGATTTTTATTAAATTTTATTTCCGATAGCTTTGCTAAGTGTGTAGAAGATGCTTTTATATCAACTATTTGTGCATTATCATAATTTGATAAAATTGAACGACATTTCTCAGCTCCATTACCTGAAAAGTATGTTTTTCGATTTAAAAGTATGGCTTTGAAACTATTTTCATCAATAATATTTGCTTCTATAGGCTCAATTTGATTAAGTTTACTATCGAATATTGCCGAATATACTTCCATTCGGCGAGCATCAATCATAGGACAATAAAGTGCGTTTTCGTTATTAATATTTTCTATTGTTCCAAAAGCAATAGCTTCAATAGTTGAAATAGCAATTAACGGAATATCTAAAGCATAACATAAGCCTTTAGCAGTAGAAGTTCCTATTCTCAACCCAGTGTATGAACCCGGGCCCATGCTTAACCCAATAGCTTCTATTTGAGAGATTTTTGTTTTTGTTTCGAACAATATTTCTTCAACAAAAGTAGTAATTAACTCACTGTGAGAATTTTGATCCGAAGTTTCTCGTTTGCAAATAACAACTCCATTATTGCAAAGAGCCACCGAACAAACTTCGGTGGCAGTTTCAATATTTAATATTAATGC
>CAZRCF010000232.1:0-4801 GCA_964598505.1 uncultured Lentimicrobiaceae bacterium
TGATAGACCAACTAATAATATTAAACTAAATTTATCCTAAATGCACAACGGGTATTTATATATTTAACTTTTGTTAAAGCAATAACTATAATATTTTATTTGTCGGGGTGAGAAGACTCGAACTTCCGACCCCTTGCACCCCATGCAAGTACGCTAGCCAACTACGCCACACCCCGATATTAAAATATTTGATTGAAAAACCAAATAGAAATGCAAATATATTAAATTTTTAAAGTAACTATGCTTATTGAAACTATAAAATGAATTATATTTGCAAAAAAGATATTTTTATGAAAAAATTGGTTTTAATTATTGTTTTGTTTTTATTTTACAATTTATTGATTGCTCAAAATATTGAAAAAGCAGATAGTATTTTAAACAAAAGAGGTGAAATTTGTTTCTCGTTTAATACGTTAGATAAATCATTAATAAATACAGTTACAAAAATAGTTTCTATTGATAAAGTTTTGCCAAATGGTTATGTTTTTTGTTATGCTAATAAAAAAGGGTTTTATAAATTTTTAGAATTAAATATTCCTTGGAAAATTGAGCCGCACTCAACTGATATTGCTACTGATATTAAAATGTTCGATAGCCATTCGATTAAAAGCACGCTAGTTTGGGATGCATACCCTACATATTCGGCATATTTAGACCTAATGGCTCAATTTCAATCAATATATCCTAATTTATGTCGTATTGATACAATTTTATCGTCAACTCCCGGTGGAAGAAAAATTTTAGTTGCAAAAATATCGGATAATATAAATATTAAAGAAGATGAACCACAATTTTTTTACACATCATCAATGCATGGAGATGAAACTACTGGTTATATTTTAATGCTTCGATTAATTGATTATTTGCTTACAAATTACGCCACTAACTCACGAGTTGCCAATTTGGTTAATAACGTTGAAATTTATATTAATCCTTTAGCAAATCCCGATGGGACGTATAAAGGAGGTAATAGTAGTGTAAGTTCGGCTACTCGTTTTAATAGTGATACTGTTGATTTAAATAGAAATTTTCCTGATTTTGTTGGTGGTTCGCATCCCGATGGCGAATTATGGCAACCCGAGACAGAGGCATTTATGAATTTTGCAGAAAAACATAATTTTGTTATGTCGGCAAATTTTCATGGTGGTATTGAGTTAGCAAATTATCCTTGGGATTGTAAATATGCTTTAAATGCTGATGATAATTGGTGGAATTATATATCAAAAGAATATGCAGATACTGCTAAAAAAGCATCAGGTTTTAATGGTTATTTTACAGACATTGTCAATGGTAGTTATCCGGGTGTTACAAATGGAGCAGCATGGTATAAAGTTTACGGTGGCAGGCAAGATTATATGAACTATTGGCATCATTGCCGTGAGTTCACCCTCGAAATTTCCGGAACAAAATTATTGCCCGCAAATCAATTGCCCAATCATTGGAATTACAACTATTTGTCGTTTTTAAACTATATGCAACAATCGCTTTATGGCTTTAGAGGAATAATTACTGATTCTATTACTAATTTTCCGGTTAAAGCAAAGGTAACAGTTGTTGGGCATGATATTGATAGTACCGATGTTTATTCTGCATTACCAATTGGGAATTATCATAGACCAATAAAAGCTGGAACATGGACATTGAAATTTGAAGCACCTAATTATTATCCAAAAACAATTTCAAATATTACAATTAGTGATAAACAAACTTTACGTTTTGATGTTAAATTATTGCGTGATACTACTATTTGTGTAGCTCCAACAGTTCAATGTTCAACTTTTAGTTCCTCAGCAATAACAAATTCTAAAATGAAAATACACTGGACGCGCGGTAATGGAACCGGAGGAGTTATTGTTGTCGCAAAATCTGCAAATCCAGTAAATTATGGTCCCGAAAGTGGAACAAATTATATTGCCGATTCTACCTTTGGAAACGGTTCAGAAATAGGAATAGAAAATTATGTTGTTTACAAAGGAACTGATACTTCTGCAAATATTTCAGGACTTTCGGAAACTACCACATATTATTTTACAATTTACGAATATAATACATTGGGGACTTGCTACAAAATGCCTGCATTAATAGGAAATGCAACCACAATAGTTGGTATTTCTGAAAATGAAATCAGTGTTGAAAATATTAAAATATATCCAAATCCAAATAATGGAAAATTTACTATTGATGCTTCAAATATTGATGATGATATTAATATTGAAATATTTAATTATGCAGGCAAAATTATTAAAACTCTTTCGCTTAAAAAATATAGTGTGGTAAGTATTGATATAAGTAATTTTACAAATGGAATTTACTTTGCTCGAATATTTGATGGAAAAAAATCAAGTTACAAAAAATTGATTATTTCAAAGTAAACTATAAATCTCCAATAATCACGATAACAAACTGATAGTCATCAGATGACTAAAAACAGATTTGTAGATAAAACTAATTAGCAATTAGTCATCAGATGACTTGCTGATTTTAGTAAGTTTTAAAAAATAGCAATGTGTAATTTAGTAATAATGTTTAATGATAAATGATAAAAATATTTTTATCTTTGCAAAAAAAATAAAAAAATAAAATGGATAGAAATACAATTCTCGGGCTTGTACTAATTTTTGCCCTATTTATAGGCTTTAGCGTATGGAATTCGCCCTCAGAAGAAGAGAAAAAAGCACAATTAGCAAAACAAGACTCAATTGCAAGAGTTGAAAAACAAAAAACTTTATTAGCCGATTCGCTCACAAAACTTGATGCCGGTGCAAAAACCAAAGGTGATAGTATTCGTAAAGACTCATTAGCAAAGGTTAATCCTACTGCGTTAGCAAAAGAAAATGTTGAAGCAATGGGTTCGTTTAGCAATGCATCTGTTGGCAAAAATGAGTTTTTTACAATTGAAAACGAACTTATTAAACTTACTTTTAGCACTAAAGGCGGTAGAATTTTTTCGGCTGAAGTAAAAAACATGAAAACATTCAATGATAAGCCACTTGTTTTGTTTAATGGCGATACCAATACATTCGGTTTTTCATTTTTCTCAAATCGTCAATTAGTTGAAACGCAAAAATTATATTTTTCTCCAATTTGGACAAACAAAAACCAAAAAGGTCAGAAAAACATAACTGTTAATGGCAAAGATTCAGTACAATTTGCTATGAGGTTGTATCCTTCGTCCGATTCAAATGCTATTACCGACAGCTATATTGAATATCAATATACATTGAAAGGTAACGAATGGATGGTTGGAATGAACTTGAATATGGTTAATATGGAAAGCTACGTTGACCAAAACACTTCAAGTATTGATTTAAAATGGCAATCGGATATTACAAATTTAGAAAAAAGTCATTCAAACGAAAACACTTCAACTACAATATATTATCGCGATAATGAAGAGGTTGATTATTTAACAGAAACAAGTGATGAAAAGAAAGACATTACAACTCAAGTTAAATGGATTTCGTTTAAACAACAATTTTTTGCTGCTACATTAATTGCTCGCAATAATTTTGAAAGTGCAAAATTAGACTCAAAAATAATAACAAACGATAGCACAAAAATTAAAAATCTAACCGCCGAAGCAAAAATTCCTATTAGCACACTTAAAAATTTTAGTTTTGGAATGGATATGTATTTTGGTCCAACAAAATATAAAATTTTAAAGAATTATAATTTAGATTTAGAAAGACAAATTCCACTTGGTTGGAGTTTTGCTCCAATGGCTTGGATTAATCGTTTTGCAGTAATTCCTGTTTTTAACTGGCTCGAACAATATGGTTTAAACTATGGAATAATTATTTTAATATTAACAATTTTACTAAAAATTGTATTAATGCCAATTGCATATAAAACCTATATGTCGTCGGCAAAAATGCGTATTTTAAAACCTGAAGTTGAAGAAATCACAAAACGATATCCAAAAACAGAAGATGCACTTAAAAAACAACAAGCTACAATGGCTTTGTACAAGCAAGCGGGAGCAAGTCCAATGTCGGGATGTTTGCCTATGCTGCTTCAATTGCCAATTTTACTTGCAATGTTCCGCTTTTTTCCATCTTCATTTGAGTTACGTCAACAGCCATTCCTTTGGGCAACCGACTTATCATCGTACGATTCGATAGCCAATTTACCTTTTAATATTCCATTTTATGGCGACCATGTGAGTTTGTTTACAATATTAATGACTATTGCAACTTTGGTTTACACAAAACTTAACGGCGATATGATGGGTGGCGGTAGCCAACAAATGAAATCGATGAAGATAATGATGTATATTATGCCTATTATGTTTCTTGGAATATTTAATAATTATGCTTCAGGATTAAGTTACTACTATTTCTTGGTTAACTGTATAACTTTCTTGCAAATGTGGCTGTTCCGCGTTTTTGTAAACGAAGATAAAATTCATGCAAAAATAAAAATGAATAAACTTAAACCTGTTAAAAAATCGGGTTGGGCAAAACGTTTAGAAGATTTAGCAAAACAACAGCAACAAGCAAAACAACAAAAAAGAAAATAAATATTTGATTTCAATAAAAATAAAAAAGTGAGAAGGATAAAAACTTCTCACTTTTTTTGTTTTAAAGTTTGCTGCTTTAATTACACATATTTTTTCAAAATACTTACATTTATAAAATTTATTATAATTTATGTTTTATATTTGCATGAAATATTATACAATAAAAATATTAAAAAAGGTGCACAAAGCATGCCGTTTTTGGGTGGCTTTGTACATCTTGTAAGGTAAAAAGGTGAATATATAAATTAGTTATGCTTAATTTTAAAAACAAAACTCACTTAA
>CAZRCF010000233.1:0-4751 GCA_964598505.1 uncultured Lentimicrobiaceae bacterium
CTTTTAAATAAACATTCGTAAAAGGAACGGCTTCACCAGTCTCTTTTTCGTATACGTAACCTTTAATGGTTGCATATTGAGCAAATATTTTTGATGTAGATATTATAGTAAAAAATAGTAGAATACTATAAAAACTAATTTTATTTTTCATTATTTAAAAAGTATTTATGTTATATTGGGTGTAAAAATAGTAATTTTTATTTGAATAAAAAATTAGATATACATAATTTTCGTCATTAACTCTTTTATCAATTCTCCACCATCGGTACCAACATCATCAACTCCTTTTGAACGCATATCATATTCTCTTAAATACTTAAAAATTTGAACAGTTTTGCCTGGTGGAAAATTTCGAGCTGCAGTAGTATAATCTTTTAAAAAAAATGGATTTACACCTATTTCTTTTGCAATATTTGATGGATTTCTGTCTTCAACAAAATGATATATCATAATTTTGTTAAAAAAATCGAATAACATTGGAATTATCTTTTGTGGTGGGTTTTCTTTTTGAGTTGATTCAAAATAGTTTACTATTTGAAATGTTTTAAAAATATTCCTAGAACCTATTTGATTTGTTAATTCAAATATATTAAAGTCTTTGCTTATCCCGATATTTTTTTCAATTAAATCAGGCGTTATTTCTGAACCATTTGGAGTTAAAATAAATAATTTGTTTAACTCGTTAGCAACCCTCGACAAATCGTTTCCTAAAAATTCGGATAACATTGTGCAAGCTTTTGATCCAATTCTATAGTTTTTTTGTTTAGCAAAATCGGCAATCCAAGCAGGAACTTGATTTTCGTATATTTTTGGTGATTCAAACTCAACTCCATTTGTTTTTGATAATTTAAAAAATTGTTTTCGTCCATCAATTTTTTTGTGTTTATGACACAGAACTAAAATTGTCGATTTTTGAGGTTTTTGTATATATGTAGATAGTTCGTCGAGCTTGTCAATATTTTGAGCCTCTTTAACAATAATTACCTGATAATTTGACATCATTGGAAATCGTTTTGCTTGACTAATTATATCGTCAACAGTAACATCTTTCCCATATAAAATTGCTTGATTAAAATCTTTTTCCGAATCGTCAAGTGCGTTTTCTTCTATAAAATCTGAAATTAAGTCAATATAAAATGGCTCTTCGCCATGTAATAGATAAATTGGGTGAAATATTTTCTTTTTAACCTGATCTATTATTTCGGTGTATTTCATTTTTTAAATAAATTTTTCTAATTATCAGCTAATAATATTTTTCTTTTGATTTTTAAATAACTTAATACAATATAAATCAACTACATATCAAAACGCAAATGTTTAACAGTATGTCCTCCATTAATGAGCTGTTTTAACGAATCAATTCCGATTTTTAGGTGAGTTTCAACAAATTGTTCGGTAATAACTCTGTCGCTTTCTTCGGTTTTAATACCTTCAGAAATCATTGGTTGGTCAGATACTAAAAGCAATGCTCCAGTAGGAATTTGATTAGCAAACCCAGTTGTAAAAAGTGTTGCGGTTTCCATATCAATTGCCATGGCTCTAATAGTTCTTAAATATTCTTTAAATTTTTCATCGTGTTCCCAAACTCTTCTGTTTGTCGTATATACAGTTCCTGTCCAATAATCCGATGCGTAGTCGCGAATAGTAGTTGAAATTGCTTTTTGCAAGCTAAAAGCAGGTAATGCAGGCACTTCGGGCGGAAAATAGTCGTTTGAAGTTCCTTCGCCTCTTATTGCTGCAATTGGCAAAATTAAGTCGCCAAGTTTATTTTTTTGTTTTAATCCTCCACATTTACCCAAAAACAGAACTGCTTTTGGTGGCAAGGCTGTAAGCAAATCCATTATTGTTGCTGCATTAGCACTTCCCATCGAAAAATCAATAATACTTATATTACCCGAAGTGGCTGTTGGCATAGCTTTACTTTCGCCTTTAACTTCTACATTATGCCATTTTGCAAATAAATCTACATAATGTCGGAAATTTGTTAAAATAATATATTTTCCAAATTCATTTAATTGTGTTCCTGTATATCGTGGCAACCAATTTTCAACTATTTCTTCTTTAGTTCTCATTTTATGTTTAATATTTTTAATAATTTATTTCAAAACAAATTGATGTTTGGATTAAATATTATATTTTTTTAAAATTACACAAAGATAAACATTTTGCCTAAAACTAAAGAGATATATTAAAAAATTTAAGCCCGATATTTGATTATCGGGCTTAAATTTTTTATAGTGGTTTTATCGGAACACAAATATCCACTTTAAATTTTCCATCTTTAGGTTGTTCTGGATAATTCTCAAAACAAGGCTTGTCGTCAGGTTGATAGCCACTTGTAGGTAGCCATTCTCTATAAACCCATTCCCATGCTTCTTGAAACTCATTAGAGTTAATTTCAAAACGTGCTATTAGGTATTTACCCGATTCAATAACCATTTTTCCGAATTCGCCATCTATTTTTGTTTCAGGTGGCACTGTAATACAAACGCTCATTCTAAGTTTTTCGTCGTCTGTAATGTTTGGGTCATCGTGGTAAATTGTAATAAATTGCAAGTTGGGTTGATTCATTAACCCTTTAGCTCCTGCCCAAGTGCAAATTTTACCCCAAAGGGTTTCAAACAGCTTTTCGTTACCTTTATAAGGACCTATGTGCCTTATATAAGCTACTGTCATTTCAGGAAGTTCTTTAACTTCTACGCTTTTGTTTAATTTCATATTTGTCCTCCATTTAATTGTTTTTGAACTGGAGCAAAAGTACATAATGGAGTTTTTTTCTAATTGATTATTATTGCTATTAATTTGACTTAAATTGCTTTTTTCGTTACGATAATTAGTTGCTGATATTTTAAAGTAGTTTTTAAAATTACGTGAAAATATTGATATATCTGTAAAGCCACATTTACAAGCAATTTCAGATATACTTTCTTTGTTGTTTAATTTAATTAAAGATGCTGCTTTTTCTAATCGTAACCGTAAAATAAACTTAAAAGGCGTTTCGCCAACTAACCCTTGAAAGATTCGATGAAAATGAAATTTTGAAAAATTAGCAATCGATGATAGCTCTTCTAAGGTGAATTGTTTTTCTATATTTTTTTCAATATAATCAAGTGTTTTATATATCCTTGATTTATATTCGTTTATCAAATATTGATTATCCGCTTTCATTTTCTTATGCAATAATTATCTAAGATAAATTGTAAAAAAAGCCTTTTTAGGTTACAATATTAATAGAAAAGTGAAAAATTACTATGATGATAATTATTATATTAAACCAATTTATATATTAAAATAGCTTGTAAAAATAATCTATTTACAGTCTTTACAATAGATTTTTTTCACCTCTTTGTTTTCTAAAACTTGGAAAGAGAATTTTTTTAGCAACTTACATAGTTTTGTTTTGTCAATAGATAGACATTTTTGAGCGGTATTTGCAAATGCAGGTGTTAAATAGTAATCATCTCTATGGCTCAACAAAGATAAATATGTAAATAAGAATTCCGGAGTTGCTTTTTCATCATTTATAAATAGATTCATTATTCGTATTGCAGATGGATAATCGCCATTTTTAATGAAAATTTCTGAAAGTTTGTTTGCATTTTTCCAATTTACAGTGTATGTTCCAAATACAATTTGTTTAATTTTATTATATGATGTTTCGACTATTGATGAAATAGTTGGTATTTTAGATGAATCGGCAACGCCAAGAATTTTGTATTGATATTTTAAATTTAAGTTGTCAACAGTTGTTTTATTTATATTCCTAAATGAGTATATTAAATCTATTGCTTCTTGAATCTCTTTAATAGTTTCAGCATTATTAAGTTTCGACATAAAAACACTACAAACGGTTTTATTATAAAAAACAATTTCATTTTTTGGATCCATTTGCGAAAGTAGAACTAAGTTTTCATACATTTCTCTTGTATAGTCATCTTTTAAATAATTTTCAATAAAATAATAATTATTAAAAAAAGGTATAAATTGTTTTTCTTTATTTGGAATTTTCATATTTGATAATACAAGAGAATTATATTTACCTGTTTTAATTTGGCTTACAATATATTTTTGTACTGAAAAAGCTCTTGCTAAATCGTTTTTCTCAATATACTTATTAAATTTATTTATTACAAAAGGTTGCTCAAATTTCTTATTTATATCATACGTTATAGTCATTACTACTTTTGCAAATCTATGTTTTGCAAGCATTGGCTCTAACTCTTTTAAAACTTGACCTTTAAGCTGTTCTTTTACTTCGCTTGGTGATAAATTAACCATTCCATATTCCTGAGTATATTTTACATCATTTTTAAACATTTCATAACTATCAGATACTGAAATATTATATTTAAAATTGGGTATTTGTCTCTTTTTTAAAGCAGCAACAATACTCTCTGCTCTTTTTTTCTGAATATCAATATCTTTTTTATCTCCACCTTCCATTGACGTATATGCTGTAATTGAAATTTCATCAATTGTAAACTGTGGTTCGTTAAGTGAACTCAAATATGGCTCAATTTCTTCAAGAGTATATGAAAACTTTTTAGCTTCAAAAGGAATTTTAAATTCTAAAGTAGCTTTTTCTGCAATAGGTTTATATGATTCGGAAGCTATTGAGTTAGTATCATTTTCGAGCGATACAATTTCAATATACTCAATATGATTTTTTTCAATATATAAAATAGGTATTGAGCGACAAACACTACTTTCTTTAATAATAAGCAAATTTAACTCATAATCTCCTGATATTT
>CAZRCF010000234.1:0-4739 GCA_964598505.1 uncultured Lentimicrobiaceae bacterium
TAAAACTCGAAAAATGGATTGAACCATGGGTTTACGAAACAAAAGTTGGAAATAGTGGATTAGATGAAGTACGTATTAAATTTTCTGATCGTATTCAATTGGGATTTGTTGCTGTAAGGGAAATTGTTGGTAAAGTATGGTTATATGTTGCTCTGGGAATTGCCGTTGGAGCTGGTGCACATGGCTTTGTACCTGAGGATTTTATGGCTGCACTAATGGGAAAAGATGCTTGGTATTCGGTACCACTTTCAATTTTAATAGGAATACCTTTATACTCAAATGCTGCTGGCATTGTGCCAATAGTTTCGGTGTTGATTGAAAAAGGTGCATCTTTAGGAACTTCACTTGCATTTATGATGTCGGTAATTGGGCTTTCGTTGCCCGAAATGGTGATTTTGAGAAAAGTACTAAAACTCCCTTTAATCTTTACTTTTGTTGCTGTTGTTGGTGTAGGAATTATGATTGTAGGTTTTTTGTTTAATTTTATTTTTTAATGCAATGACACATTTTTTTTATTTTTTATTGAAAACATAAAATACATTTATAACTTGAATTTAGTTTAAAATAAATACTTAAATTAGCTAAAAATATTATTAACCTATAAAGAAAAAAATAAATGTCCACAAATTTTTTCACAAATCAAGGCGAAAATACACTTTACAATAAAACAATTATAAAATGAGCAATATAAAAATATTTGAAGAAAAAAAAGTAAGAAGCCAATATGATGAAGATAAGGAAATTTGGTATTTCAGTGTTATAGATGTAATAGAAATATTAACAAATAGTAGTGTTCCTAAACGCTATTGGAGCGACTTAAAAAATAAGTTAGCTAAAGAAGGTAGTGAAGCGTACGAAAAAATCGTACGCTTGAAAATGCAAGCTGAGGATGGTAAACAAAGAGAAACTGATGTAGCTGATACTGAAACATTACTACGCCTTATCCAATCAATACCCAGCCCCAAAGCAGAACCCTTTAAACAATGGCTTGCAAAGGTAGGTTACGAACGTATGCAAGAAATAAACGACCCCAGTCAAAGTATAGATAGAGCAAGAGAAAATTGGCAAAAACTCGGACGTAGCGAAAAGTGGATACAGCAATGTATGACAGGGCAAGAAACCCGAAACAAATTAACCGATTATTGGCAAGAAAGTGGCGTAAAAAAAGGTGACGAGTTTGCAGCCCTTACCAATATTATTCATCAAGAATGGACAGGCTTAACTGTAAAAAAGCACAAAGATTTAAAAGGTCTAAAATCACAAAACTTACGAGACCACATGAGCGAAGCCGAACTCATTTTTACAGCACTTGCCGAATTATCAACACGCCAAATAGCCGAAACCGAAAAAGCCAAAGGATTACAACAAAACGTGATAGCCAGTAAAAAAGGTGGTGCAGTAGCCAAAAATGCAAGAAAAGAATTAGAAGCAAAAACTGGCAAAAGTGTTGTTACAGGCGAAAATTTTTTGCCTTTTAAAAATGAAAATAAAAAGCTGAAATAAGTAATAAAAATAACAACATAATATGCCCATTAAACCCAAAATTCAAAACACCGAGCAAGCCCTACTATCCGAATTATTTCAACTTATAGAGCAAAGTAGGCAGCATGTAGTTTCGCAAGTCAATAGCACTCTTACGCTATTATTTTGGCAAGTAGGCAAGCGTATCAATGAAGATATTCTACAAAATAAACGAGCAGATTACGGAAAACAAATTGTTCCGACACTGTCGGAACAATTGAAGGAAAAATATGGTAGAAATTTTGAGTTGGGCAACTTGCGTAGGATGATGCAGTTTGCGGAGCTGTTTTCTGATATACAAATTGTCGCGACACTGTCGCGACAATTGAGTTGGTCACATTTTAGAGAATTAATACCTCTAAAAAGTCAAGAGGCAAGGCAGTTTTATGCCCAAACTTCTGCCAAACAGGCACTTGGGATTAGAGAACTACGCAAACAAATAAACACCAAAACGTATGAAAGAAGTAGCATTGCCAATTTGCAAAATACTAGTAACAACCCAGCTATATATAATACATTTAAAGACCCGTACTTTTTAGATTTCTTAGGACTGCAAAACACCTATTTAGAAAAAGATTTGGAAGCAGCAATTTTAAAAGAGTTAGAAGCCTTTATATTAGAATTAGGCAAAGGCTTTGCCTTTGTAGAACGTCAAAAAAGGATGATAATAGATGGTGAAGATTTTTATTTAGACTTATTGTTTTACCATCGCCATTTAAAAAGACTTGTAGCCATTGAATTAAAGTTAGGCAAATTTCAGGCAAAACACAAAGGGCAAATGGAGCTATATTTAAAATGGATAGATAAATACGAAAAAGCAGAAAACGAAAACCCACCCATTGGTTTAATATTATGTGCCGAAACCAGCCGTGAGCAAATAGAATTGTTAGAGATGCATAAAGACGGTATAATGGTAGCTGAATACTGGACAGAATTACCACCAAAAAAACAATTAGAACAAAAAATACATAGCATTTTAATAGAAGCAAAAGAAAGAATTGAACAACAAAAACAAATAGAACGTAAATAGTATATTCGATGGCAGGAAAAATACAATACATATTAATACTTTATGGTTTTTATTTACAAACAATAATCTACAAACAATAATAGAAAAAAATATGAAAATACTAATTTTATGCACAGGCAATAGTTGCCGAAGTCAAATGGCTCAAGGGTTTTTGCAATCGTTTAATAAAAACTGGCAAGTGTTTTCGGCAGGTACAAAGCCCGAAAAAGAGGTAAATCGATATGCTATAGAGGTAATGAAAGAGGTAGGAATTGACATTAGTACACATAAAACAAATCATGTTGATGAATATATCAATCAAGAATTTGATTATGTAATTACTGTATGCGATGGGGCAAAAGAGATTTGTCCTGTATTTACGGGAAATGTAAAAAATCGTTTTCATATTGGTTTCGATGATCCTGCAGATGCAACTGGTACTAAAGATGATATATTACCAGTATATAGGCGTGTTCGTGATGAGATTAAAAATAAATTTAAAAATTTTAAAATGTAATTATTTTTATACGTATAGTAAAATAAATTTTGAAAATATGGATACAAACGAATTAAAAAATATTGTTAAAGAGAAATACACACAAATAGCCAATCAAAACAAATCAAAAGATAATGTTTCAGGATGTGGCAATTCGAGTTGTTGTGGAGTTGATTACACAATTTTTAGCGAAAGCTATGATAAAATTGAAGGTTATAATCCCGATGCAGATTTAGGTTTAGGATGTGGTTTGCCAACTGAATTTGCTCAAATAAAAACTGGTAATACTGTTGTTGATTTAGGTTCTGGAGCCGGAAACGATTGCTTTATTGCTCGAAAATTAACAGGAGAAACTGGCAAAGTTATAGGTATTGATATGACCGAAGCAATGATTGAAAAGGCTCGTGAAAATGTTAAAAAGTTGGGCTATTCAAATGTAGAATTTAGGTTGGGCGATATTGAAAAAATGCCAATTACATCAAATAAAGCCGATGTTGTAATTAGTAATTGTGTGCTTAATTTGGTTCCAAATAAAGAAAAGGCATTTAACGAAATTTTCCGAATTTTAAAGCAGGGTGGTCATGTTTCTGTTTCTGATGTTATTATTCAGGGTGAACTTCCCGAAATTTTAAAAAAGGCAGCTGAAATGTATGCTGGTTGTGTTTCTGGAGCAATACAATTAGATGATTACTTGATGATTATGGAAAAAGCAGGATTGAAAAATATTGATATTCAAAAAATGAAACCTATCCAAATTCCTGATAATATTTTATTGAAATATCTTAATTCATCACAACTTGATGAATTCAAATTATCGAAAGTTGGTATTTATAGTGTAACAGTTTATGCTATTAAGCCACTTGAATGTGGAGTTAATTGTAATTGTTAACCAAAAAAAATTTTATTATGCCATCAAACAAAAGATTAAATTTTTTAGACCGTTATTTAACATTGTGGATATTTTTGGCAATGTTTATCGGTGTGTTTTCGGGATATTTGTTTCCGGAAATAGCAAAATTTTGGGAATCGATAAAATCTTCTCCCGACAGCACAACAAATATTCCTATTGCTATTGGATTAATTTTAATGATGTATCCACCACTTGCAAAGGTTAAATACGATGAACTTGGCGATGTTTTCAGAAATTATAAAGTTCTTGGTTTATCGTTAGTTCAAAATTGGATAATAGGTCCAGTTTTAATGTTTGCACTTGCAATTGTCTTTTTCAAGCTTTTTCCTGGCGAAAACAATGCTAATTTGCCTTATATGTATGGTATAATTATGATTGGTTTGGCTCGATGTATTGCTATGGTTATTGTGTGGAACGACCTTGCAAAAGGCGATACCGAGTATGCTGCCGGATTAGTGGCTTTTAATTCAATTTTTCAGGTGCTATTTTTTTCGATTTATGCCTATTTTTTTATTGCAATTTTACCGAGTTGGTTCGGAATTCCTACAAACTTAATTGTAGAAAATATTACAATTAATCAAATTGCTAAAAGTGTATTTATATATCTTGGAATACCTTTTATTGCAGGTTTTTTAACCCGTTTTATACTAATTAGAGTAAAAGATAAAGTTTGGTATCACACTAAATTTATACCAAAAATTAGTCCAATTACTCTAATTGCTTTACTATTTACAATTGTTGTAATGTTTTCATTAAAAGGCGAATATATAATTAAAATTCCGTTTGATGTTGTTATTATTGCA
>CAZRCF010000235.1:0-4733 GCA_964598505.1 uncultured Lentimicrobiaceae bacterium
AGCACCCGCCTCGCTTTAAACGTAAAAATGATTTCTTTTTCTTAACGCTTTTTTGATGAGGTCGGTCTTAAAACGTATGATTTAAGAATTTGGTTTTCGTACTTTTGCCTTTTCACTTTTTCCTTTTTCCTTTTTCCTTATAAAGTCCGCCTCACGTAATTTCGTTGCTCACGCTGTTTTTTAGTGTTTTTAGATGATTTGGTTGGTAAATAACCATTAACAATTACTATTTTAAAATATTTATTTGTTTTAAAGTAAATTTATTATATTTTTGCTTTGTTAATAAGAAACAAAAACTATAAAATATTTGCCTAAAATTAATGATTTTGAAAATAAAAAAATACAATTATGTAAATTCAAATACCAAAAATCGACAAAATTTCAATATATAACTGAACAATAAATACGACTTAAAAAAAATATGTTTTTTTGTTTTTGGCACAAATTTTGCAAAGATTTTTTTCAATATTTAATTAATCAATAAAATTATAAAATAATGATAACTTAAAACTCAATATAAAAACATAAAAAAGCGTTAGCTTTTATTTCTGTTCGTGAAATCTCGACCATTTCCAATGACTACAGGGATAATAAGTAATAACGCTCACGCCACAGCGTGGGCTTTACTTATTTGTAGTCAGGGTTTGTCGAGAACCTCACGGACGAATAAAGTTTAGTTCCCACGCTTTTTTATTTTATTTTTTTTCAATAAAAACTGTCTTGGGGAATTAGACTAAAAAAACATTAATAATTTAAAACATAAGTATGAAAAAATTAATCAAACTTCTATTATGCTCTATCCTTTTAATAAGCGAAACGGCATTTTCACAGGACATTAAAAGTTCACTTCATTTAGGCTTGTCAACCTATTCACTAAAAACAACAGATTTTAATAATTTCACCATTTCTGATTGGCAACAATATGGATTGAAATTAACTGACCCTACAAGTTATGAAGGAAGGGTTAGAATTCCACTTAGCAATAGTGCTCGTGATAACAACTTTAATTTATCATTATTAGCTGGAGTAAACGTATATTTAACAGATAAATTTGACTATCTTTTAGATGTAAATTTTAGCAAATACGATGGGACAATTAAATTAAATTTTATGACAGGAATTGATTATTCGCTATACAATAAAAATAATTTCAAAATAGGATTTACGCCTAAAATAGGTATATGTTGGACTCAGTTCCATTATGGAGAAATACAATTAATAGATGGATATACAGCCCCTGTAATAATTGATAATGAAAAAACTTTTACTAATGGAGATAAGTTATATATGAATATTTTTAGTTTTGGTTTGCAAGTAGGAATAACACCAAAATATAAAATCAATAGTAAAACATCAATTTTTGCGCAAATTGGTTTCGAAAAAATATTTTCTGGTGATGTTAGTGTAATTGTTGAAAAGGCAGATAAATCAAAAGTTGAAATCAATATGACTGATGCTTCTGTTGTAAAAGATGACTATACGGCAACTCAAGCAAATTTTAAACCAAGCGTAAGTATGCAGGGTTTATATTTTCAGTTAGGCGTTGAAATTAATTTAGATAAATAAAATAATCAATAAAAAATAAAAATAATAAAATTTAAAAAAATGAAAACAAAAAAAAATCTTTATACATTAACGACATCGTTATTGTTTGCAGTAGTATTATTCACATCATGTGCGCCAACATTATATGAAAGTACAATTACTACTTATCAAGAAACTAAGAAAAAAGATGAAAACATTAAGGTTTCATATATTTTACCAAGTATTAAAGTTACTGGTAAAACTACTCAAGCTCAAACTAAAGGTGGCGTAACAATTTCAACTGAAATTATTCCATTCTCAGCAAATCGTTTAATTAAACAAGAAAAAAATTACACCTATTCTGATAATAAGAAACCGGGTTATGATATTCAGGAAATTTCAAATACACCTTATTATACAGTTACACCCGATGATATTCAATTCAAAATAAGGATTAGAAACAATGAACAAGTTCCATTAAGATTAAGTGAAGTTGGTTTTGCAATTATTATTGATGGTACTCAATGGTCATTTCCGTCTGGTTATATGGACGATTGGGATAAAGGTTTAATTTTAAGTGGCTTTGAAAAAGAATATACTATAAAAGGTCCGCAATTGGAAGGATTAAATAATGCACAAGTTGTTTATCTTTTTATTAACGGTGTTCCAACATCATATAATGAAGCTGGTAGCATTACCAAAAAAAGTAATTTTGAATGGTATTTCGAATGTAAGGCAGCTGAAACAATTCAAAAAGATGAACAAAAAACTTATACTTATGAAGCCACACCAATTCATAAGGAAAGATGTAATAAATGTAATGGAACAGGAACAGATCCAAAAGCATATCAATGTAGTTCATGTAAAGGCAGTGGAACTTTTGTTTCTTCTACAGATGGCAAAACATACCAATGCAATACTTGTAAAGGAACAGGAAAAACATATTTAACATGTAACGACTGTAGTGGTAAAGGAGTTATTTCATACCCTAAATCAGAAAGTCAACCTATAGAAAGTATGGTTACTTTAACTAGCTGGAAAGTAGATGTTGTAACAAACCCAGTTGGTGCAAAAGTTAGTGTTGCTGACCAAAACAACGAATATACTAATTCCGGTAATTCAAATTTTAATTGTATGTTTTATCAACGAACTACTTTATCAAAAAAAACACAATTTAAAAAGAAAAGTGATGCAGAACCAATAATTGTTGATTATCAAGGGAAAACTATAAAAGTTTTACCATTCGATCAAAATTGGAAAAAACTTTCAAAAGTTGTTATTGACTTTTCAAGTGGTACACCTATAATTACAAAAGGTCGTAAGGTAGACTAATCGTTTTTTTATAAAACAGTGGAGACCAGAAACCAATAAAAACGGGGCGTTACCGAAAAGCCAAACGAGTAGGAAAATTAAAATAAAACATAATGAAAAAGTTTTTAATGTTTGATTTCATGATTACACCATGGATTATCAGGATTCTTTATTGGATTCTACAAATTATTGTAATAGTATTGGGTTTAATACAATCTTTTTATCAAGGATTATTTGATGAATTTCTTCGCCATGCAAATGTACTAGGTGGCTTATTATTTATTATTATTGGCACATTAGTGTTGCGACTGTTTTTTGAAATGTTAATGGTACAATTTAAAATTTCTGAAAATACTAGTAAATTAAAAGAAATTATGAATAATAATAAAAATCAAAGTATATGAAAAATTTAAAAATCAGTTTATTAATAAGCATTCTTGCATTTGTTATTCTAAGTTGTAACAAACAAGGAACTATAACTCCAAATACTGAAATTCAAAAAGATAGTGTATCAACTCCAATACCTGCCGTTGATAGTAAGAAATTTCCTGAGGAAAAATCTTTAAAGAAAGTTGAATCGTTGTTATCGAATGACCATGCTATTCAATCTTTTAAAATTCTTGGATGGAGGGAGATTTCAGAAAGTGAAGTACTTGTTTATTATCATGTAACATATGATAATTCCAATAGACTTCAAACAACAACTTTTTTTAGATTAAAAAACAAAGATGAATACATTTGGATTTTAATAGGAGGGCAATATGAATATTCTGTAATAAATAAACAAATAAATAATAAATAATTAATTACATAAATAGTTGCTTCTTTTTGCGAATGAAACCGCAAAGAGAGGCAACTATTTGCAAATATAATCGCAGAATATTGAAAAACTATTACGATATAGTCATTTATAAAAAAGTTGTATGATAACGAAAATCATTAATTATACTAAACAAAAGCAATTTTACTTCCTGACCTTGAAGAGGTCATAAGTTTATAGAAAAAATAGATAAATAACGATACGACCACTTCAGGGTCGAACAAACATGTAATTAAATTGATTGTTATAAATATATAATCCCGCTGGGATTAGCCCCTCCTAACCTTTTATGCAAAGTTGTAAACTTCAAAACAAAAAAAGTGCAAAGTTCGGAAACTTCGCACAACAGGTAGCACATAAAAAATGCGAAATTCCGAAAAACTTCGCACCACAGGATTTCTTAAATCAACTATTTTAATTTAGCAATTTCTTTTGAAAAATTATTACACGCATCTTGAAATATTACATCAAAGTTTGAATGAAATTTATCAAAAGTTTCAACTATTTTTTTTCCTTTCTCCGATAAACAAGCAGAACCACCATCAACGCCACCACGAACAGTTTCGATAACAGAAAAACCCAATAATGTTTCCATTTTTTTAATATTATTCCAAGTTTTTCGGTACGAAAGATTTAATTTTTCCATAGCAAGTTTTAAGGAGCCGGTTTCATTTATAGCTTTTAATAATTGCCATTTACCATCACCAAGTATTCCTAAACCATCTTCGGTTTCGAGCCAAATTTTGTAATTTACTTTTATCATTTTATTCATACGTTTGTATTTAATTTGTTTTTTATTTGTCGTATGGAACTCGCTAATAATTATTCTCTTGAGTGAAAACGGATTTTTATGCTCGTTTCATATTACCAATATTTATAATTCAACAAAAATAAATAATAATTTCGGTAAAATACATTGTTATGGTAAGCAAAATAATTTACTCTATATTAATATATATTTTGTAACTGAAAATTGATGGTTCATTCTTATTTTGAGGTGCTATAATATAAATCTTTGTGCAACTCTGTGAAAATTTTTGTGCAACTTTGTGGAATAGCTATTACACAAAGTAACACA
>CAZRCF010000236.1:0-4720 GCA_964598505.1 uncultured Lentimicrobiaceae bacterium
TATTGAGCTATTGTTTTCACTTACCGATTTTTTTGATTTTTCAGCAGTCTTTAAAGTTTTTATAGTATCAATAATTTTAATATTTGATGTTACAGGTGTTTCAATCTCATTATTTATAAAAGTTTCTTTAACTTCATTAATTTCAGTCTGTTGAATTGGAATTTCTGATATATTATTGTTGTTTATATTAGTTTTTATTTCTTTTTTATCCTTAATTATTGTTTCTCTTTCATCTTTTTGCTCGGTTTTTTGAACTATTTGTTTTTCTTTAAAATTATCAATTTCAGGAGTTTCTTTAGTGTTATTAGCTTTTTTTTCGGTTTCAAAAATTATATCTTTGCTTGAAGTTGAATTTGCTTTTTTAGTGTTTATTAAACCAATTTCGTAATTACTATTTGAATTTTGTATTATTTGTTCCTCAAATAATTTTTTATTTGGTTTTTCTATTTTACTTCCTTCAGGTTTTGATTTATTAATTGTTTTGATTATTTGCTTTTCATTATTTGTAATTATAGAAGTAGATTTTTTTGAAATGTCTTGCTTATTTTCAGCTAAAGTGGTTTTGGTTTGCAATAAATTGGTGCCAAAAATTATAAAAAGAGAAGCTGTTGTAAGTATAAATGTACTAACAATTATAATTATTCCAACTCTTGACCATCTGAACATAAAACCTTTAGAATTATCATCCGCTGATTTATGAGCTGCTTCATAACTGTCAAGCATGCTCGCCATTTTGTCCCAATGTTCAGGATTAAACTCAGGTTCGCTGTTTTGCAAACGGTTCTTAAATAAATTGTCAATATTTTTATTTTTGTTATTCATAAACTTTATTAAAAACTATGTTTTTTTCAGTTATTAATTCTCTTAATTTTTGTCGTGCAGTAGATAGGTGCCATTTTGATGTTCCAACACTTATTTGTAGCTTTTTCCCAATTTCAATATGGTTTAATCCCTCAAATACATATAAATTAAAAACTGTTCGACTTGCTAATGGCAAAATTTCAACCATTTTATAAATTTCTTCAATGTCAATTTCATTAAATTCTTCTTCGTTAAAATATAAGTCTTTTTCTTCAATTCTTTCATCTAAATATATTTGCTCTTTATATTTTTTGTCACATCTAATATTGTCAATTGCAGTGTTTATAACTATTTTTTTTACCCAACCTTCAAAACTACCTTTATTAGTATATTTTTCAATATTTGTAAATACTTTTAAAAACGCATCATTCATTACATTAGCTGCAATGTCGTAGTCAGGAATATAGCTTCTGCAAATAGCAAACATTTTTCCATAAAGATACTTATAAAGCTGACTTTGGGCTTGCCTATCATTTTTTATACATTGCTTTATAAGTTCTTCCAACATTATAACATTATATTATATAATTAAATTATTACAAAGTTAAAATATTTTTCAAATAACGTTTTTATTAATCATAAATATATATTGTTTTTTGTTTTTAAATTCATTTTGCTTGATTATTTTAAAACTGTAATAGATCCATGTATTTGGTTATTTCTTCTAATATTATCGCCTTTTTCTTCATAATTAAAAATAAAATAATAAACTCCTTCGGAACAAAATTCTCCTTTATGTTTGCCGTTCCAAATAGTATTTTCACCTGAACTTTCAAATATTTTATTTCCAAATCGGTTATAAATAATTAATGTTTTTTTATCAATATTTGTAAAAATTGGATAAAATGAATCGTTAATGCCATCACTATTTGGTGTAAATACGTTAGGAAACCATATTTCAGATGCACACTCTGCCATTTTTATCTCATCTCTGGCGTAGCACCCTTCTTTTTTTACAACTATGCTATATATACCAGGGATAGTTATGCTTAAATCCCTATAAGTTGAGCCATCAGACCATAAATAACTATCGTAGCCGGTACCTGCTGAAAGTGTAATTAATTCACCGGGACACATTATTGTGTCTTTTCCAATATTTACATAAATTGCTGGTTTGAAATCAATATTTATTTCATCGCTACTTGTGCAATTACCAGAGTTTGTTACTAAAACACTATAATTCCCATCAGTAGAAACAGAAATAGTTTGACTTGTTGCTCCTGTATTCCATAAATATGTTGCTCCGGCATTGCCGGCATTTAAGTTAAATATTGGATTAATTATATCAGTACAAATTATTGTATCGTTACCTAAATTTACAATAGGTATTGTACTAAATGTAACATTAATTGCATCAGAATTTGTACATGTATTAGCATTTGTAACAACAACAATATATGTTCCCGAAGAAGTTACAGAAATGGTTTGGCTTGTAGCACCAGTATTCCAATGGTATGTTGATCCTGCATTGCCGGCATTTAATGTAATAGGAATATTTGAACAAGTAGTTATATCATCGCCAAGATTAACATTTGGAATTGAATTGTATGTAATTGTAATTGCATCACTACCAGTACATATATTTGCATTTGTTACCACAACACTATATGTGCCTGAAGAAGAAACTGTAATGGTTTGATTAGTTGCACCTGTACTCCAATGATATGTACATCCTGTATTTCCTGCATTTAATGTTATTGGTAATGGTTGATTAGAACAAATAATTGTATCATTGCCTAAACTTACTGAGGGTATTTGCAAGGTAGTAATTTCAATACTTTGTACTGCTGTGCAGCCATTAGCATCGGTAATACGAACCCAATAGACCCCTGATGTTTGTGCAGTAATTGATTGTGTTGTTGCCATATTTGACCACAAATAAGAGTTAGCAGCGGATGAAGTAAGTGTAACCGAACCACCTGCGCAAAATGTAGTTGGTCCATTTGGTGTAATTGTTGGCGGAGGAATAATACATATATTAGAAAGTTTTGCTAAAAAAGCATCTGTAAAAAAACCTGTAATGCTGTTAATTGCTATGCTGCCTAAAGTTACTTCTGCACGAAAATTTCCAGTTAAATATATATTTTGCGAATTATCAATTGCAATACCATTACCACCAACTCCACTATAAGATTGAGTTGAACTTTTAGCCCAAAGGGCATTACCAGAAAAATCGAGTTTAGCTATATACATATTTTGAGTATAACTTGAACCATAAAGTGTAGTATTGCCAAAAGTGATAGAATCATTATATTCTCCTGTAATATATATATTACCTGCATTATCAGTTGTAATAAAGTTGTTTTTTTCGTTATTGCTATTATTTTCACCAATACCTTTAGCCCAAATTACATTTCCAGACGAATTGTACTTTGTAATAAAAATGTCTAATCCATTAATATTAGGTTTAGTTAATGTAGTATTACCAAAAGTAATAGTAGGACTATCAAATTCACCTGAAATATACACATTGCCCGAATTATCGGTTGCAATACTTTTGCTTTGTTCGCTATTAGTTCCACCACCACTTTTTGCCCATAATACATTGCCCATAGCATCGAACTTTGTAATAAATACATCTTTAATACCAGTAGATGATAAAGTAGTATTTCCAAAAATAATTTCTCCATGATATTGCCCTGTTATATAAATGTTGTTAGAATTATCAGCTGCAATACTATTTGAAATACTTGTCCCAAATCCTTCTGCTTGTTTAGCCCATATAAAATTTCCCAAAGCATCATATTTTGCAATAAAAGTATTATCACAATATTGAGACCCTGAACATAAATTATGCAATGATGTCGTATTATCAAAATAGAGATTTGCATTAAAATTCCCAGTAATATACACATTACCTAAATTATCGGTTGTAATACTATTAGACTGCTCAAAAGAATTTTCAGTTCCCATAGCACTTTTTACCCATAAAACATTGCCCAAATTGTCGTACTTTGCTATAAATAAATCAGAATTTCCAGAATTAGATAAAGTAATATTTCCAAATGTTGCTGAATAGCTATTAAATGAACCAGATATATATATATTGCCCATATTATCAGTAGTTATACTTTTACTAACATCGGAAATAATTCCGCCGGCTCTTTTTGCCCATATTATATTGCCCGAAGTATCGTATTTGGCAATAAAGATATCGCTACTAGTGTGATTAATATCAGCATTATTTAAAACAATGCTGCCAAAAGCAATTGTTGAGCTATTAAATGAACCGGTAATATAAACATTACCAAAATTATCAGTAGTAACGCAATTAGCCTCATCAGCAAATGCTCCGCCGGCACTTTTTGCCCAAGCCCACTCTGGAACTTGTCCGTAAGATTCAATACTGCTTATAAGAAGTATTAAAATGAAAAATAGTTTTGATTTCATGGTTTATCGGTTTTTTATATAAAAAAATACTTTTTAAATCTCAATAAAACATTAACTTAAAAATTGTTTTACACATTAATGACGAAAAAAAATTAAAATGGTTGGGTAATTATTTAATCGTTTAAAATTTTGCAATAAAAAAAGGTGGACGAATCCACCTTTAACCATTTATCAATATAATTAATCAGAATTTTACCTCTGAATAATCAATTTTTGTTTTTTTATAGTTTTTTTTAAATTTCAATCTATAGCTAATACCAAAATGAATTATATAATAATCCAATAAATACTTATTCCTTTACTTTTTGTCTTGATACACTTGAGCGGAGCGAATAACGAGTACATTTATAATAAATAAAAGTGCCACGAGTAAAAAGTAACCAAAAAATCAAGATTTCACCAAAAAAGCTAAATTTTTATTATCATACTTTTGTCTTGAAACAAAAGTATGCAAAAATTCAAGAAATTA
>CAZRCF010000237.1:0-3270 GCA_964598505.1 uncultured Lentimicrobiaceae bacterium
AAAACTATTACAAAGTAGTGCCTTGCTTTGCAAGGCAGACGTAAACGCCTTTGTATATTTTGTAATATTTTTGTCATTCACAGCCCCGCCCGCCTCGCGTAATTTCATTGCCCCGCTGTTTTTTAGTATTTTTTTGATGATTTAGTAAGTAAATATTAGTTTTTTCGTTCACCGAGTACCTTGCACCCTGTACCGGTTACCTTTAGTTCGTCTCGCTTTTAACTTAAAAATGGCTTCTTTTTACACTTTTTTGCTGAGGTCGGTCTTTTGCAATGCACCATGAACCAGCTACCGTGAACCGGATACCTTTAGTTAGACTACGCTCACCACTTCGCTTTTTCCTTTTTCCTTTTTACTTTTTACTTTTTACTTATTAGCCTAATGGACTAAAATATACTAAGTAATCGAGTAATACTTTTCCACTACCTCGCAGCCTCTTTAATAGCACTATAAATAATTTCCTGTATTTGTGTGCGGATATTTAGTTTTGCTAATCGATTATTTTCTGCATTCGGATATACTCTATTCGACAAAAAAACATAAACCACGCTATATTTTGGGTCTGTCCAAACAAAAGTGCCTGTAAAACCACTGTGCCCAAAACTATATTCGGAAGCAGAAGAAGCACAAGGGCTTACATTATTATTTCGTGCCGGTTTATCGAAACCTAATGCTCTTCTATTATCTTTTTCTAAACCATACCAATATTTGGTAAATGTTTTAACAGTTTCCGGTTTCAAAAATCGAATATTGCCATAAATGCCTTCGTTTAAAAGCATTTGCATAATAATAGCAATATCGCTTGCATTTGAAAACATACCTGCATGCCCCGAAATACCACCTAAAAGAGCTGCTGTTTGGTCGTGAACATCGCCAATTAGTATTTGTTTTCTGAAAGCTGTATCGTTTTCGGTAGGAATAATTCTATTAATTTCTTTTGAGTTTCTGGGCAGAAAACATGCTGTTGAAAGTCCTAAAGGTTGATAAAAAATGCTATCTAAATATTGATAAAAGTCTTTATTAGTAACACTTTCAATAAGTTCTTTTAAAATTATAAATCCAAAATCGCTATAAGCATATTTCTTTTTTAAGTCGATAGGCGAATCTACAATTTGTTGAATAATTTTCATTCTGTTTTCCGAGTTCAAATACATACTATCGGCAACTCTGTAGTGGTTTATTGAATCTTGAGTGTTTTTAATAATATTTGTATCAAGATTTCCATTTATATAAAGAGCTTTCCAAAACATCATAAAAGGCTTTAATCCGGCACTATGAGTCATTAATTCGGCAATTGTTATTCCCTCTTTATTCGAGTTTTTTAATATTGGTAAAAATTTCGATGCCGAATCTTCGAGATTGATTAACCCTTCATCGTATAATTTCATCATTGCCAGAGTAGTAGCGGTAACTTTTGTAAGCGAAGCTATATCATAAATATCAGTAATTTTCACTCTATTTGTATCCGAATAAGTTCGATAGCCGAATGCTTTATTAAAAATTAAATTGTTTTTATAAGTAATAGCTATCTGACAACTCGGAAAAGCCTTTAAATAGATACTTTTTTGAACAATTGAATCAATTTTTTTAATAAAATCCGACTTCAAATTTAACATTAATGGTTCCGAATATTTTAAACGGTTAATTGTTTTTGTTACAACACCAGTATTCATTTCTAAATCTTTTCCAACATAAACAGGAAGTTTCCCAGTTGCCGAAACCGTTCCCATAATTACCTGAGCAGCACTCTCTTCGGCAATAATTGTTGGTTGGTAAGCTTCTACAATAGCTTTATATGCTTTAGGGTTTTTCAATCGTGCCAATATATATGGATTTCCGAAAACTGTTAAAATAACATTTGTTCGTTGAGCAAGCGAATCAATTAATGCAATTGCTTCGTTGGTAACATCGTAATTTCTTTGTGGTAATTGAATTGTGTTATGAATACCAATTATTACTGTTTTGTATGTAGATAGCAGATTTAACAAGGAGTCCGACATTTTTTTATCGGGTAACGAAAGTGAATTATAATGAGTTATTCTGCCATAAACCGAAAGCATATCCTGAAAACGAGTGTTTTTCAAATAACCAATTGATAGCGAAGCAACTGATGAAAAATCTGTATTTTCAATTGGAATTATCGAATCGGTATTGTGTGTAACCGTTATAGTTGCTTCAGTAAGTCGGCGAATAAGAGTTCGTGCAGAATCATTATTAATATCTTCTAATAGATTTTTAGTTTGAATTTTCTTAAACTTATGAATATTTAATTGCTCTTTTAATTTTAATATTTTCAAACATTTTTCATCAATTGTTTGTATTGAAATTAGCCCGCTATCAACTGCATTTTTAATATATTCAATTGCAGCAATAGGATCGGCAGGAAGAAGCAAAATATCATTTCCAGCAAGTAATGCTTTAAATTCGGTTTCGCCAGGTTTATTATATTTGGCAACGCCTTGCATATCAAGTGCATCGGAAAACACAAACCCTTTAAAATTCAATTTATTTTTTAAAACATCTTCAATAATAATTTTTGATAAACTCGATGCCTGATTTGTGGTAGTATCAAGAGCCGGTACAAAAAGATGACCAATCATAACTGAACTTATACCATTGTTAATTAGCATTTTAAAAGGATAAATATCAACCGAATCTAAAACTGCTAACGAATGATTTATAATTGGGAGTGCATGATGTGAATCTATATCGGTATCACCATGACCGGGAAAATGCTTAGCACAAGTAATTAGTCCATTATCTTGCATTCCTTTCATGTAAGCGACAGATTTTTGAGCAACTTCTTGGCTATTACCG
Organism: uncultured Lentimicrobiaceae bacterium; assembly: GCA_964598505.1. Classification (GTDB taxonomy): domain Bacteria; phylum Bacteroidota; class Bacteroidia; order Bacteroidales; family WCHB1-69; genus CAZRCF01. The sequence continues at coordinate 2,818 of CAZRCF010000237.1, forward strand.
CCAAACGAGCGACTATTAATAACCGGATTTTGAGAGTTTGAATTAACATCGGCAACCGGTGCAAAATTGATATTTATTCCCATTCTCAGAAATTGACGTGCTACCTCTTTACCCATTTCATAAATTAGTTCATCGCTCTGCACAGCCCCAAGTGGCAGTTGGCGTGGAAACATCAAAGTACTATCGAGTCGCATTGCCAATCCCCATTCGCCATCAATTGAGGTAATTACAGGTATTTTGGATGATTTTTGAATTCTATTTAATAAATTTACCTGACGAATTGGTCCTCCTTGAAAAAAGCAAACTCCACCAATTCCGTTTTGTGAAATAAGTTTAATTATTTTTTTATTATATTTTTCATCATCATTTGAATAAACACGAATCATCATTAATTGAGCAATTTTTTGCTCAGTTGTCATCTTTTTTAATACTGAATTTGCCCAATCTTTTTTA
>CAZRCF010000237.1:3370-4709 GCA_964598505.1 uncultured Lentimicrobiaceae bacterium
ACAAAACACACAAAAATATCATGGATTATACAATTGAAAATAAATTATCGATTAATTTTATTATACTATGATAATTCACGTAGCAATTCCTGCAATGAATGAAATGGATTTTATTCCTAAAACCATTGACTGTATTCGTTCGCAAAACTGCAAAAGTGAAGTAAAAGTATATGTTTGTGTTAACCAACCCGAAAATTATTGGGAAAATAAAGATAAAATTGAAATTTGCTACAATAACCAAAAAACGCTTAATTATTTGCAGAAACTTGAATTAGACAATTTGTATATAATCGATCACACATCAAAAGGCAAAGGATGGAGTGGCAAACGAAGTGGCGTAGGAATTGCACGTAAAACTTTAATGGATTTTATTGCTAAAAATGCCGATAAAAGCGATATTGTAATTAGTTTAGATGCCGACACAACTTTTAATTCAAATTATTTTCAGTCGATTTCTGATAATTTCTCTCAAAACCCAAAAGCAGTTGCAATTTCGGTTCCTTACTATCACAATTTAACTGATGATAATAAAGCCAATAGAGCCATATTGCGATACGAAATATATATGCGAAATTATGCAATTCTAATGCACAAAATTAAATCGCCTTTTGCTTTTACAGCTTTAGGCTCGGCAATTGCTTATCGCGTAGGAGCTTACAATTCAATTGGTGGAATGAGCCCTGTGAAAAGTGGCGAAGATTTCTATTTTCTGCAACAATTATGTAAATTTGGAACTGTTTTAACTTATAATTCAGAAAAAGTATATCCTGCAGCAAGATTTTCTGATAGGGTTTTTTTTGGCACAGGTCCTGCCATGATTAAAGGAAATTTAGGCGATTGGGAAAGTTATCCAATTTATCATAATTCACTTTTTGCCGAAATTAAAAAAACATATAATGCACTAAATCAATTATTTGAAACCGATATTGAAATGCCATTTCTCAATTTTTTGAAAATCCAATTTAAAGATGATAATTTTTTACAACCTTTACGAGATAATTTTAAAACTCTTGAAAAGTTTATCAGAGCATTTCATACGAAAGCCAATGGATTGCGAATATTACAGTTTTTAAAACTTAATCAAAACTCAATAAAAACTTCCGAAATAGAAACTTTAAAAGATAACTACCCCGAAATAGAGGATAATATATTAAAAAATAATCACAATAAATTATTAATCGAATTATCAACCGAAACATTAATATCAATTCGGGAATTTCTTGTAAAAAAAGAGGATTACGAATTGCAAAACAGATAAAATAATTAACCATAAATTAGCAGAAACCAATAGAAAAGAAAAAATCTTAATCAACAATAACGTAGTGAAACTAAACAAATA
>CAZRCF010000238.1:0-4695 GCA_964598505.1 uncultured Lentimicrobiaceae bacterium
AAATATAAAACAAGAAGAATTAGGAACTATTTTAGGAATAAAACAAAATTCTGTAAGTGGTAGATGGAGTAGAGCAAATGCCGATTTGATTATTGAATTAGATAATTTATATAGAAAAAAGGTAAAACAATTTTTTAAATGATAATATTAATAAAAATATTTATTGCTCATATAATTGGTGATTTTGTTTTACAGCCAAAGAAATGGGTTGATGATAAAGAACAAAAAAAAATATATTCCCTAAAATTCTATTTTCATATATTACTTCATGGAATATTAATTTTTTTAATTTTGTTCGATTTTCAACTTTGGCTGTTATCAGTAATTATATTGATAATTCATGGATTAATTGATATAATAAAATTATACATGCAAACTGAAAATAACAAATTAAAATTATTTGTTATCGACCAATTACTTCATATTTCAAGTATAATTATTATATGGTATTTTTGGTTTGAACCTGAATTAAATATAACACAAATATTTGAGAATAAAGATGTTTGGATATATTTGTCTGCAATACTATTTTTAATTTTCGCATGTAAAATTATTATTGGTATTATGCTTTCGAAATGGACAAAAGAACTCTTTAATGGTGTTAATGATTCATTGGTAAATGCAGGACAATATATTGGAATAATTGAAAGATTATTGATTTTTATTTTTATAATTAACTCGCATTGGGAAGCAGTTGGATTTTTAATAACAGCTAAATCTGTGTTTCGTTTTGCAAATATAAAAGATGCGCAAGACAAAAAGCTAACTGAATATATCCTTATTGGAACATTAATAAGTTTTGGAATAGCAATATTAACAGGCATAACTGTTTTAAAATTAATAAATTAGAGTAAATAAATATATGATACCATTTTCACCACCTCGAATAGATAAAAAAATATTAGATGAAGTAAATGCAGCACTGTTATCCGGCTGGATTACAACAGGTCCTCGCACCAAAGAGTTTGAAAAGCGAATTAGTGAATACTGCGGAGCAAAAGCTACAGTTTGTTTAAACTCAGCTTCGGCTGGCTTAGAACTTATGCTTCGCTGGTATGATGTTCAAGAAGGAGACGAGGTAATTTTACCAGCATATACTTATACTGCAACAGCAAATGTTATAGTACATTGTGGAGCAAAACCTGTTTTTGTTGATATTAACGATGATTTTAATATTTCTGTTGAAAATATACGCAAAGCTATAACTAATAAAACAAAAGTTATTATACCTGTTGATTTAGCGGGTTTTCCTTGCGATTATGACGAAATTAATGCTTTAGTAAAATCAGACGAAATAATAAAACTATTTTCTCCTCGAACTGAGAATCAGCAAAAATTAGGCAGAATAATGGTTTTATCAGATGCCGCTCATTCGGTTGGTGCAATTTATAAAGGTAAAAAAACCGGACAATTAACCGATGTAACTGTTTTTTCGTTTCATGCTGTAAAAAACTTAACTACTGCCGAAGGTGGTGCAATATGTTTATGCCTGCCCGAACCATTTAATAATGATGATGAGTATAAATATTTGTGTACTAAATCACTACATGGACAATCAAAAGATGCTTTAGCAAAAATGCAACCAGGTAACTGGCGATATGATATTATAGAACCCGGCTACAAATGTAATATGACCGATATGGCAGCCGCAATTGGACTTATAGAACTGGAACGATATGATAACGATATGCTTGTACGCCGAAAAGAAATTTTTGATTTATATACTAAATTGCTTTCAAAATATGATTTTGCGAAAATTCCTATTTACGAAACCGAGAATAAAATATCTTCATATCATGTATATCCGCTTCGAATAAATGAGATTTCGGAAGCACAACGCGACCAAATAATGAAATTAATTTTTGAGCAACAAGTATCTGTAAATGTTCATTTTATACCTCTACCTATGATGACATATTACAAAAATCAAGGTTATAAAATTGAAGATTATCCGCAATCATACAAAAATTATAGTTGTGAAATTAGTTTGCCAGTATATTACAATTTAACTAATGAACAGGTTAAAATTGTAGTAAACTCTGTTGTAAATGCTGTTAAACAAGTAATTAAATAAAATGATTAAGCGAAGTTTTGATATTTTTTTTTCACTAATAGGCTTAATTATTTTATCGCCTCTGTTTTTTATAATTTCAATTTGGATTTTAGTTGATTCAAGGGGTGGCGTTTTTTACAAACAAATTCGTGTGGGCATAAATAATAAGGATTTTAGCCTTTTCAAGTTTCGCTCTATGGAGTTAAATTCAGATAAAAAAGGACTTATAACAATTGGTTCAAATGACTCAAGAGTAACTAATGCAGGATTATTTATTCGTAAATATAAAATTGACGAACTTCCTCAGTTAATAAATATTTTTATTGGCGATATGAGTTTTGTGGGTCCACGACCTGAGGTTAGAAAATATGTAGATATGTATAATTCAGAACAATTAAATGTACTTGAAGTACGTCCAGGTTTAACTGATTATGCTTCGCTTGAATATTTTAATGAGAACGATTTACTCTCAAAAGCAGTAAATCCTGAAGACTTTTACATCAATGAAGTAATGCCAGCAAAGTTAAAATTGAATATAAAATACATTGAAAATCAAAGCTTTGTTATTGATATAAAACTTATTTTCAAAACAATTAAAAGGGTATTATTCCGATAGCTTTTCTTCGTTTCGTAAATAATAAACATCTAAAACTACAATTAATGCAATAGTTCCCCAAAATGGAACTGCAAGTTTATCGGTATCGAGAAAGTTATTCAAAAAACCATGAATTAAGTATGTTACTAACGATGCTAAAGCAATCATTGAATATGTCTTTGTGCTTTGACTTTTCGATTTATAGTAAACTTTAGCAGAAGTATATATAGCTAAAATTACAATTGCTAAAAACGTTATTAACCCTGGTATTCCTGTTTCAGCCAACGGTCCAATATATTCGCTATGAGCGGTTCCTTTATCGCCAGCATTAGTACTTATAAGAGTTTTTTCGTAAGAATATTGAAAAGGAGCATAAACAAATTGATATGTTCCAGGTCCCCATCCTGTAAAAGGTCTTTTCTTGAACATTCTAATTGCAGCAGCCCAACGATTAATACGTTCAAGGTTAGAGTCATCAGTTGATATATTAGAAATGGATTCGATATGTTCAACTAAGTTTTTTGATGAGTCTTGTTTATTTTTACTCATCTTATTAATAATCTCGTTTTCAAACATAAAAAAGAAGCCAACTAATAATATTATAACGGCAAAAATCCAATAGAATTTAATACGAAATTTCATTATTAAAAACATTGCAAAAGCTCCTGTTACGCCCAACCAAGCCGCTCTACTATACGAAAGGTATAAACCTATAAAAATCACTATAAAAATCAATAAAACAAATAATTTTTTTGAACGACTATAACTATTATCATAAAATAATCCAAATAATATCGGAATGTAAAATGCTAAAGCTGCTCCATAAGCTGTATGATCGTTATAAAATGGACTCATTATCCAATGTCCAACCACTTCGTTAAAACCATAAGTAGAATGTAAAACTGTAGTATATATTACAACTGCACAAAGTCCTAACGAATATGCCCAAAAGAAATTACGAATTGCTACCTTGTTTTTTTTAAGCAATTGAGTTAACATAAAGTAAAAAGGAATAATAAACCACAATTTAGAAGCTAAAAATTTAAACGAAACTAAAGGTAATTCGCTTATAATTGAAGTAAAAAATAACCAAATTAGAAAAACAAATATTGCAATACTAACTGGATGTTTTGTGATTTTAAAATCGAAACTATTTTCATATAAAATTCTAAAAATAAATACCCCGGTAAGCAAAATCATTAAAGGCTCAGAAGGTATTGATAAGCCTGCATTAAAATTATTATCCTTAAAAACTACCGAAAGTGGTGTTAAAAAAAGTATTAAATATAATAATATGTCAGCAGAAAAAAAAGCAAGAATTAATGCTAAAATGATACCTATAATTATTGGGAACCAAAAAAATTCAGCAACAATTAAAAATGTATTTATCAGAATAAACATTCCAACTATACCAAAAATCCAAAGAGTTTTAGATTTATCATTTTGAAAATTAAACCATTGCATTTGCTTATTGGTTATTTTTATCTTCAGTTGTAGTTTTTAACTTTTCTTGGTATGCTTTAATTGTTTCAACAACAATAATTACTAAAAGAGCTAAAACAAAAGCTGCAAAAGTACTGACAACAACAATTAACCAGCGAACTGGATATGATTTTTTTTCGGCTTTAAAAGCAGGGTCTAATAAAAATTTTTGAGGAAGATTTCGTTCTGCATCAACTTTAGCTTCTGTATATTTTTCAGTTAAGAGAGAAAGCTGTTTATTTTGATTTTCTAACTGATCAGTAAAATTAAGCGAAACGCCTCCATATTTAGCAAGTATGTCAAGCTCTTTTTTAATAAGTTTAGCACCTTTAATATTACCATGTGCTAAAGCAATAACGTATTGTTCGTTAAGTCGTTCCGATTGAGATTCATAATCAAATACACCGAGAGCACGAACAACGTTTAATGAATCTTGTTTTAGTTGCATATCAGCCAAAAATTCTTTATACTCTTTTTCTACAATTGCGAAACCATCACTTGCTCGCTCTTTTTGCATTGCATTTTTAACTGTATCGAATAAATTTGAAATATCGTTAGCAATATC
>CAZRCF010000239.1:0-4689 GCA_964598505.1 uncultured Lentimicrobiaceae bacterium
AATATTTTTTCCCTGAAATCAAATAATTTCAAAAATAAAAATATTTTACTTCATAAAAAAAATGTAATTGATGTTGAATCAATTACTTAAATTTTTATAAAAAATTGAATAATCATGTAAAAAACGAAAAGGGGTTCAAAATAAATGAACCCTTTTAAAATATTATATATATTATAAAATCCTTATTGCAACGGAGCAATAACTTCAATTAGCTGAGGTAAATCCATGCCAATTTCTTTTAAATGTTCAATAGTTGGCACTCCGTTTTTTGTCCAACCTCTACGTTTGTAAACAGCATCAAGTAATTGTTCGTATCGGTCTTCTCTATATTCACGCGTGATTTTCATTTTATCTTCAGTAGATAATCCTTCAATAGAAATTCCTCTTTCAATTAATTGTTTGTCGTATCTTTCGGCACGCGATTCGTATTCTTCTTTTGTTACCGGTCCGCATGCACGATATGGTTGAGCATCATGCTTGCGTAAACCAAAACCTCTGCGAATATTAAAAATGCGTTGGAAATTATATACTCTTTCCGATTGAACAATCATTTTATATTTATCTAAATTTCCACCTGTAACTCCATTATAAACAGCAATATAATTATCAACATGTTCAGGAATTTTAGCAGGTTCATCAGTCAATTTGTTATCGGCAGGAGTAACATCATTCCACACAATTTTACATAGCCCCATTAATCCAAACCATGTTCTAAACATTGGAAAATAATGAAGAGCTTCGGCTTTATCTTCAAATGTAGGAATTTGATTATTAACCATATCCATAAAAATCAGCCATGCTTCGTCGTGTTGTGGACCTTTATTTGTCATTGCATAGCCACCTTGTTGAGCTAACGATTCTTTTGAAACATATTGTGAATATTCGAGACCTTTATTCTCCATTCCTATATCATTAAGGAATTTTTCGTCGGCACCATATTTTTCAACAAAAATTTGTTTTAGTTTTCTAATTCCCACACCGGCTAATTTGCCAAAACCTTCGCCTCTTGCTAATTTGTGTAATAATTCAAGCGAATCGTTAATATTTCCAAATTTAAGTTCTAATCCACCGGTTATTTCTTTATTAATTATACCATTTTCGTAACATTCCATTAAAAAAGCAACAATCGTTCCCCAGGTTATAGTGCAAATACCATAAGTATCGCAATAAAAATTAGCCTCAATAATAGCTTCATAATCAAATATTCCAATATTTGCTCCTAATCCGGCAGCAGTTTCGTATTCGGGACCATCAACAATAACTTTATGCCCTTTGTATGGACCAGTTTTAAGTTCAAAATCATCAACACCTTTAGCACATTGCATAGCACAACCTATCCAGCATCCATCGTTAATTCCAAGTGTAAAGTATTTATCCCTCAACAAATCGCTATGAATTTTAATAGCATCTTTATGGCTTCCGAATTTAAAATTATGAGTTGGCAATAAATCGTAGTCGCTCATAACATTTACAATATTGGCAGTACCTTTTTTTCTCATTTGATTTTGTCCATCGTCAAGGTCACGCATCTCTTTTGAGTATTTTATACCTCGTTCAACAATTGCATCAAGATTGGCAACATTATTAAGGTCTTTTTGCACGCCCGATGTTCTGGCAACGATAGCTTTAATGTTTTTATTTCTCATTACAGTACCAATACCGCCTCTACCGGCTTGTTTCAGACGAACTTTTTTACGTTTAATATCATAAAAAGTAAAGTTTAGCATACCAATTAAGGAGTGTTCGGCTGCAGCACCACTCGAAACTACACCAATATTTTTTGCATCTTTTTCGTCTGCTGCAAAATATTCGGTTAATTCTTCACCTAAAATATGCGAATCGGTTGAAAAATTATCATCTTCGTAAATTTCAATTTTATGGTTAACGCCATCAATATATATAATAATGTCTTTATCCGATTTGCCTTGTAATTCTAAAGCATCGAACCCTGCAAACTTCATAAAAGGACCAAAATATCCACCTACATTTGAATCCATAATAGAATCTGTTTGAGGTGAAATTGATACTAATAATGATTTTCCTGTACCCGAATATTGAGTAATACCGGCAATTGGACCGGGAGAGATAATGATTTCATTTTCCGGGTCATCCCATTTTGTTGTAGGTGTAGTTGCATCCCATAAAAGTTTAAGTCCAAATCCTTTTCCACCAACAAATTTATCTTTCATCTCTTGCGATACAGGACGTTCAAAAATATTTAAGTCGCCAACATTAATATATAATGTACGGTTGTTATACCCTCTTTCAATTGGATGCCAATTATACGACCATTCTTTAATTAACTTGGGTTTTGGTTTTAAATTATTGTTGCTCATAATAATATTGTTTGTTGTGGTTTATTATTTTTTGTGGTTTAAAAAAATATTTTACAAATATAATTACATTTTAAATACTAAAAACAAAAAAATACTCTTGCCCTATTATTTACTCTTAAGATATTGCTCAATTAGAATCGGAAACCATTTATGTTCAAGTTTATGTATTTTTGCAGCAAGTGTTTCTGATGTGTCATTTTTTAAGATTCTGCATTTTTTTTGGCTTAGTATTTTGCCTTCGTCATAAATTTCATTTACTAAATGAATAGTTATACCCGATTCCGATTCTTTATTATTTATAACGGCTTTATGTACAAATTCGCCATACATTCCCTTGCCTCCATATTTTGGTAATAATGCAGGATGAATATTTATAATTTTATCGTTAAATGCTGAAATTATTTTATTTGGAATTAACCACAAAAAACCTGCAAGAACAATTAAATCGGGATTAATTTCAGTAAGTTTTTCTAGAATTGTATTATTTGTATAAAAGTCCTCTTTGTTAAACAAAATACAATTAATATTTAAAGTTTTTGCACGCTCAATAACATAAGCATTTGGATTGTTGCAAAAAATAGCTTTTACTTCGCAAATATTATTTGCTTTAAAATAAGTAGATAAACGCTCTGCATTTGAACCGCTCCCGGAAGCATAAATTACAATTTTTTTCATTTTTCGGTTTATTTAATCCTATTTGTACTATATTATATAAGCATTTTTTTAAAATTTAAATTTAATGCAAATTAAAAACAAAAATACCAATTTAAAAAATTGAATTGATTTTAAATATATTGTTAGATATACCAATATTTTATTTAAAACCCCATTTTATTCAGAAAAAAATGGTAAAAATTATTACAATTTGCTATTTAATGAAAATTAACATTTTTAAATGTATGTATATCAGGAATATACACGAATTAACAAAATCAATGAAAATAGAATATTAAATAGGGTTATAAAAACAATTATTTTTGCTGCGATATAATAATTAAAATTAAAAATATGTCTGAAATTACAGCAAAAGTAAAAGCTATCATAGTTGATAAGCTTGGCGTAGATGAAAGCGAAGTAGTAACTGAAGCTAGTTTTACTAATGATTTAGGTGCTGATTCACTTGACACCGTTGAATTGATTATGGAATTCGAAAAAGAATTCAACATCACTATTCCAGATGATCAAGCAGAAAAAATTGGTACAGTTGGTGATGCAATTTCGTACATCGAAAAAAGCATTAACAAGTAGTTTTTTTACTCAATCTTAGCAAAAAACTTTATGAAGCTAAAAAGAGTAGTTGTTACAGGTATAGGCACACTAACTCCTATAGGAAATTCTCTTCAAGAATATTGGGATAATTTACTCAAAGGAGTTAGTGGTGCTACTTGTATCACAAAATTCGATGCGTCTAAATTTAAAACACAATTTGCTTGTGAAATAAAAGATTTTGATATTTCAAAATATTTAGACAGAAAAGAAGCACGTAAACTCGACCCTTTTGCACAATATGCAATTGCTACTGCTACGGATGCAATAAAGGATTCAGATATTGATATTTCAAAAATTAACCTTGATAGAGCCGGAGTTATTTGGGGTACTGGTATTGGTGGATTTACATCATTTATTAGCGAAGTTTCTGATTACGCTAGAGGCGATGGAACACCAAAATTTAACCCATTTTTTATTCCTAAAATAATTAGCGATATAGCACCTGGTCATATATCAATGATTTTTGGGTTTAGAGGTCCGAATTATGCAACATCCTCAGCATGTGCATCTGCAGCAAATGCAATTGCCGATGCTTTTAATATGATTCGTTTAGGGAAAGCCGATTTATTTATTTCTGGAGGTTCGGAAGCTGGTGTTAACGATGCAGGTGTTGGAGGTTTTAATGCACTTCATGCACTTTCTACTCGCAACGATGACCCTACAACTGCTTCTCGCCCTTTTGATAAAGACCGTGATGGTTTTGTTGTTGGCGAAGGTGCAGCAGCTCTAATATTAGAAGAATATGAACACGCTAAAGCTCGTGGAGCTAAAATATATGCCGAGATGGTTGGTACAGGTCTTTCAGCCGATGCTCATCATATTACCGCACCTCATCCCGAAGGACTTGGTGCAATGATGGCAATGAAAAATGCTATGGATGAAGCTGAAATCAGTTATGATTTAATTGACCATATAAATACTCACGGAACTTCAACACCTGTTGGCGATATTGCCGAACCTAAGGCAATTGTAGCTCTGTTTGGAGAACACGCATATAAAATAAATTTGAACTCAACAAAATCAATGACTGGTCATTTGCTTGGAGCTGCAGCTGCTATTGAAGCTGTTGCTGCAATAATGGCAA
>CAZRCF010000240.1:0-4689 GCA_964598505.1 uncultured Lentimicrobiaceae bacterium
GAAATAAGTCAAATAATATACCATTAAATAATATCTGACAATTTGGCATAAAAATTTAAAATACTGATTTGTTAAGATAAAATTTTTATAAAAAACCGAAAGACTCACAGAAATATGAAATAATAAAGATAATAATCTCTCTCACAATCAACAATATACAAATAAAATAGAATTATTTTACAATATATTAATAAAATACAAGTTAATTTCATATATTTGCCAATGAAATAAAATGATAGCAATAATATGTTTATAAAAAATAACATAATAAAACGTAACTCCTTGATTAATATATATATATATACGCAAATGCGGATTACAGCTATCTTGCAAAATATTATAAACCACAAAATTTAATTAAAAAAATTGCAACTGCAACCGAATACGGATAAATTTGCCTGTGCAGAGTTGCCTTGCTCTGTATAGGCTTTGTTAGCTTTAGTAATTAGTTAACAAAAGGATATAGGAACTTAAAAATCCTTACAACAAAATTTTAAGCGATGGTTTTACTGTAAGTGAAGTAATTGATAGACTTCAATAGTGGAAAAATAAAATTTTAACAACTATTTAAAATAATACATTAATAAAATGGGAAAATTAAATAAAAAAGAATTAGATGAGCTTAAAGGTGGTGATGTTTATCAACAGGGTGGTCAAGCCACAGTTGGTAACGTTTCAAAGACAAATAATAATACAACTTATTTTTGTCGTTGTGATTACAGAGATTTTAGTGCAATAAGTAACAAAAACTCAGCAGATGGATGTAGCTGTAATTGCAAGGCTTAAAATTAATCAAGTGAATAATAAGTTTGAATAATAAAAAACATAATAATAATGAAAGCATTGAATAATAATGAGTTAAATGAACTCAAAGGTGGAGCAGTAAATGTTTCAATTGGTGGTGGTAGCAAACCAAGAGACGTCAATAATAATAATTTAGTTGATTTTTGTAATTGTAATTACAAAAACCTAAGTGTAGTAAATAATAATAATTCTACAAGTACTTGTAAATGTAGTTGTATTTAAACAAATTTAAGTGTAGTTGATAACAGAAATACTGTTACACTGTGTACTTGTACTTGCATATAGAGCAATAAAACTAATATAACAAGCTATGAATAATCAAAGCACAAGCTATAAAAAATAGCTTGTGCTAAATTAATTAAACAATGAAATATAAATTAAGTAAATATAATTATTTTTATAAGCAAGACGAAAACACTTATACTTGTATTAATCTTATTGATAAATCAATTTTTGGTTTAGATATTGAAAAATACAATATTATACAAAAACACAAAGAAAATCCAATATTTATATTAGAAATTAATCCTAATTTATTTAGTGCACTTTGTAAATTGGGTGTTATAATAGATGAAGATATTGATGAAATAAGTTATTTAATAACAGAACATCGTAAAGCTGTATATTCAACAGATACTTTTCAGTTAACAATTTTACCTACCCTAGAATGCAACTTTAAATGTTGGTATTGTTACGAAGAAAGAATAAATGGTCAAATGTCAGATGAAACACAACTGTTAATAATAGAATATCTTAAGAAAAATGTATTTAATACTGCCATTAAATATTTTCATCTTGATTGGTTTGGCGGAGAACCATTGATATGTTTTGAAAACGTAGTATTCCCATTTTCAATAAAAGTTAAAGAATTATGCAATAAGTTTAATGTTCAATTTAATAATACTATCACAACAAATGGTGCTCTGATAAATTCTAATATGATTCAAAAATTTAAATTAATAGATTTAACAGGTTTTCAAATAACACTTGATGGGAATGAAAATCATCATAATAAAATTAAAAAAGGAAAAAACAACCAAAATGTTTATAAAACTACCATTGCAAATATTTTAGAAATAATTGATTGTATCGAAAATACGAATTTTTTACTAAGAATTAATTATACTGAAAAAAACATTAATGGACTTACAGATATTATAAATGATATTCCAGAAAAATACAGAAATCGAATTGAAATAGGCTTACAGCAAGTTTGGCAAACTCAGGAGGGAAATAACAATATTGATGCTACAATTTGTAATAACGAGTTTGTTAATTCAGGTTTTATAGCGCCTCTTTTTAAAATTGAAACGAAATTTTATCGCTGTTATGCTGACCTATTATCACAACTTGTAATAAACTATAATGGTGATGTATTTAAATGTACTGCAAGAGATTTTGCTAATCATAAACCTGATGGCAGTATTAAGGATGATGAAATTATTTGGAATAGTATTTATTACAAAAGGATGGCATCGACTACTATTGAAAAAGAAAATTGTATTAATTGTAATTTTTTACCTGCATGCTGGGGACCTTGTAGCCAAAAATTATTAGAATATAAGGAGGGTGAATTTGAAAAAATATGTAATATTGATGGTATTGAGAAAACAATACAATTTGCATTAACCGATTTTTATAAGAAAAAAATATTAACGACATAAAATACCCATAAAATGAAATCAAAACTATTGATAATTGGCTTAATAATAGCTGTTTCTTTCTTTAATAATATTTGCTATTCTCAAAAAAGCAATAATATTGTTTTAAAATCAAACAAAAAATCAATAATATTTTATTCTAAGGAAAGAGATTATAGTTGGGGCATTTCACCTGAATTAAATCCGGATTGTTTGAAAATATTTTGTTTAAATAATGAAAAAAACATAATTAAATTCAAATCGGATATTGATTCTTTACAGTTTGAAATTAAGAATAAAGACACTTTTCGTTTTACAGTAATTTTAAGGGACACTATAAAAGCTTTTACAGAAGTTGTTGGTGTTCAAGATATACCAAATAGCATTTCGGTAAAAGACAAATTGTTTTATTTAAGTCAGTTTTGGAGCGAGGCAAAGTATAATTTTGTAAATATGGACTCAACTAAATTTAGTTGGGATAGCTTATATTATTGCTATATTAATAGGATAATTGAAACAAAAAATGATTACGATTACTATCAAGAATTAAAAAGATTTGCCGCAAGTTTACAAGATGGACATACTGAAATTTCGGAAGGTTTGCAATTTTTTGTTTTTAAAGATTATATCAATGTTAGTATTAAAGATTTTGACAAAAAAATATATATTGTTAATGCATTAAAGAAAACAGGATTAGATTCAACATTTATTGGTGCTCAACTAATTGAATTTAAAGGAATGCCAATAAATAAGTATTTAAACGATTCAATTTTTCCGTATATTAGTTCTTCTACCGAACAAAGTCTTTGGATGCAAGGAGTATCTGCATTACAATCAGGATTTAAAAACTCTCGCTTTCAGGGCAAAGTAATAAAAACAAATGGCGAAATTGCTATAATTAATTTGCCTTATAATGGCGAAACAACACGAAATGACAACGATTTGCATTGGGGTTTATCTTCATCTCGCAGTAATAATTATGTTTCATTAAAATGGTTACAAGATACAATTGCTTATATTAGTATTAGTAGTTTTTACCCGGAAGAAGAAGTAATAAAGGAGTTTGAAAATTATATAGATAGTATTAAAAAATCAAAAGCATTAATTATTGATATTAGAGAAAATGGTGGCGGTAGTACGGATGTAGCTTGGCATATTCAATCGCATTTAACCAAAGGAGATTATTTTTTAAATTTTGCCTATCAAACCCGAATAAACAATGGAGTTCGTAAAGCTAATGGCAATTGGATAGATGAATATAAAGACTTTTATTTAAACAAAGCACTTGAAAATAATAAACCCGATACAATTTACGTTTCCGATACAATTTATAAAATAAAAGTGCCTGTTGTTATTCTAATTGGTCGTTACACATTTTCGGCAGCCGAAGATTTATTAGTAAATTTATACGAAGCACCAGCACGCCCTTTGTTTATAGGCGAACCTACTGGTGGTTCAACAGGTTCTCCTTTGGTTGTTCCCGATTTTCCTAATGGTGGTGCTGCACGAATATGTACTCGCCGTGTTTGCTTTCCATATAGTGGTAAACCATTTATAAATCAAGGAATTATTCCAGATATTTTAATATCTAAATCAATTAATAACTATTTAAAAGGAATTGATGAAACTTTAGATTCAGCTGTTAAAATATTAACAAAACGAATTCAAAAAAATTACTTATCATTATCTAATGAAAAACTTATGCAACTTGGTGTTGAAGTTATCGACGAGGGGATTTTTTATAAAAATATAAATCCACAAATAAATAAAATTAATGGATTCTATTGTATTAAAAATAATTATAGTACAATTGTAAGATTATCGGAAAATGAAAAACAATCAAAGGTAGGTAATAAATATTTTAATCAAAAAGCATCAACGAACTTCGATTTTTATCCTATAATTATTACAAATAATAGTGAAGATGCTACATACGTACAAGGATATAAGGGCAAACTATTACCAATTATTGTTAATATGGCAAACTGTAAAAACAGTAAAAGAACTGATAATATTGTAATTTGGTTTAAAGTAACAGAGTCATTACTAAAAAGTCTTTCTGAAATTTATAAAATTGATGATTATATTCAGTTTAGAGTAAATTAAAACGACAATTATTTATATAAAATAGCTGCCATCAGACAATGCGATGGCAGCTATTTTATTTATTTACATAAAAATTAGTCGTTATATTCGGCGATAATTTTTTTAACTTCTTCGGGCGAAACACGTCCGTAAACTTTTT
>CAZRCF010000241.1:0-1208 GCA_964598505.1 uncultured Lentimicrobiaceae bacterium
TTCATTCGGAATTATTGTAATTGTAAATTTGTTTTTGTTGTTGTTTGTTTAGAATACCCAAATATTATTTTATAATTCAAAAAAATATTGATCAAAATCAAACTAATCACTTTTCTTTATAATATCTTTATAAACTAATTTTTAAATTTACATTTTTATTATTCAAACGAGAAATGAGGTTCTTAAAAACAAGGAAAATTAAAATTTCTAATCAATATATCATAAGCATTGCAATGGTTTTATTTGTTGTAATTGCTTGTTTTTTTAGCAAAGGATTTATTGGTTATAAAACAGTTGCACTTATACTTTTAATGACAGTTTCAATTTTGGCAATGTTATTTGATATTTTACCTGTTTTGATAGCTGCAATTTTAAGTGCTGTTATTTGGAATTTCTTTTTTATACCACCACTATTTACTTTCCATATTGATAATACTGAAGATTTATTAATGTTTTTTTTATATTTTATCATAGCTTTAGTAAATGCAGTTCTTACAATTAAAATTCGTGAAGCCGAAAAAATAGCAAGAGACAAAGAAGAAAAAGAAACTACAATAAAACTTTATAATACTTTGTTAAACTCACTTTCTCACGAATTACGTACACCAATTTCTACAATTTTGGGAGCTGTTGATACATTGAAAGAAAACAAAAATAAGCTTTCTGAAGTTAATCAAACAGAACTATTAACTCAAATTGATATTGCAAGTATTCGCTTGAATAAGCAAGTTGAAAATCTTTTAAATATGAGTCGTTTAGAAACCGGTTTGTTAAAATTGAATTATGAATGGTGCGATGTAAATGAACTTATATATCTGACAATTCAAAAAATGAATATTTTTTCTTTAAAAAAAGAAATAATATTTATTCCAAATGAAACCTTGCCTATTTGCAAAATTGATAGCGGAATAATTGAGCAAGTTTTGCATAACATTATTGCAAATGCCATACAATACACTCCCGAAAACACAAAAATTATAATTGAAACTTCTATCAATTTAAATCAGTTGATAATAAGCATTTCCGACAATGGAAATGGAATACCCGAAACACATTTAGTGGAAATATTTGAAAAATTTTATCGGCTACCTAATACTAAAACAGGTGGTACCGGATTGGGGTTGTCAATTGTCAAAGGATTTGTAGAAGCTCATAATGGGACTATTATAGCAAAAAATATTTTACCAAACGGATTGCATTTTACCATT
>CAZRCF010000241.1:1218-1645 GCA_964598505.1 uncultured Lentimicrobiaceae bacterium
AAAATACCTGTTGAAACTTCATATATTAATAACTTAAAAAATGAATAAAGCAGAAATTTTAATTATTGATGATGAGCCACAAATTCGTAAGTTGTTGGAAATAACCTTAGAAAGCAACGATTATAAAGTTTGGCAAGCTGATACAGGAAAAGCGGGAGTTATTTTAGCTGCAAATCATCCACCAGAACTAATATTATTAGATTTAGGCTTGCCCGACAAAAATGGGCATATAATATTGAAAGAACTTAAAACTTGGTACAATAAATCAATTATTATACTATCAGCAATCAATAATGAAACTGATATTGTGGAGGCTTTAGACAATGGAGCAACAGATTATTTAACTAAACCATTTCGAACAGCAGAATTATTAGCAAGAATTCGTTCAGCAATTCGCAGAAATCAAACATCAAATAATAGCAATATT
>CAZRCF010000241.1:1655-2271 GCA_964598505.1 uncultured Lentimicrobiaceae bacterium
AAGAACTGTTAAAAAAAACAACGAATTGCTTAAGCTAACATCAACAGAATTTAATTTACTTTCTTTGTTTGCAAAAAATGAAGGAAGAGTGCTAACACACCAATATATTTTAAAAGAAATTTGGGGCATAGGATTTCAAACCGAAACCCAATACCTAAGAGTGTTTGTTGGAACTCTTAGAAAAAAAATTGAAGACAATCCAAATCAGTCCAAACATATTATTACCGAAAACGGCGTTGGTTACCGTTTCATGTAATTTCTTTATAAAATCTTTATAAACAATCAATTTTCTTTATTATTTGATTATTGTTTTTTATGTCAATTTGCATAAAAAATATAAACAATGAAACGAGCATAAAAATTCATTTTGCCCAAGAGAATAATAATTAGCGAGTTCCATACGACAATTAAATAAACTAATAAAAATGAACGTATGAAAATTGACAAAGAAATTACTCAAATAATTGTTGAAATATACAATAATATAAGCTTTACAAAACTTTTACTTGATGATTCACCATTTACAGAAATTAAAAAAATATTAAATTCTGGAAATGTAATTTCTTCAATGATGAATGATTGTATTAATAAAACAAATGTTAATTCATTTATTGAG
>CAZRCF010000241.1:2281-4688 GCA_964598505.1 uncultured Lentimicrobiaceae bacterium
AATTAAGAATTATATAGATGATGTTCAACAATTACAAATTATTACAAATCACTATGCTGAAAAAGTTGTTAATTTAAAGCTTAAAGAAATATCAGACAAATTATTGTTACTTCAAAATAAACTAATAAATATCAATAATGAGCAATAATAAGAACAATTTTTCAAATAAAGTTACTGCTGCTTCTTTATTAGTTGCATTAGGTATTATATATGGCGACATAGGAACAAGCCCTCTTTATGTTTTAAAAGCAATTATCGGCGATAAACAAATTTCAGAAGAGTTAGTTTTTGGTGGAGTATCTTGTATTTTTTGGACTTTAGTTATTCAAACTACAATTAAATATATTTGGTTAACATTGCAAGCCGACAATCAAGGTGAAGGAGGTATTTTTTCGTTGTATGCTTTGGTAAAAAGATATGGTAAAAAGTTAGTAATACCAACTATATTAGGAGCTACAACGCTGTTAGCAGACGGAATAATTACGCCGCCTATTTCAGTTGCTTCAGCAATAGAAGGTTTAACAATGGTTAAAGGTTTTGAAAATTTGCCAACAGTACCTATTGTTGTAGTTATTCTTTCATTACTATTCTTTTTCCAACGTTTTGGCACACAAAAAGTAGGTAGTGCTTTTGGTCCCATAATGGTAATTTGGTTTAGTATGTTATTTATTATTGGGGCTAATCAAATTGTTCATTATCCAAGCGTTATTAAAGCAATTAATCCTTATTATGCTTACTCATTACTTATGCATTACCCACACGGATTTTGGTTATTGGGTGCTGTTTTTCTTTGTACAACCGGTGCTGAAGCACTTTACTCAGATCTTGGTCATTGTGGAAAAAAAAATATTCGTATAACATGGGTATTTGTTAAAGTAGCATTAATTATAAATTATTTTGGTCAATCTGCATGGGTATTGCATAATGGAAATACTTTACTTGAAGGCAGAAATCCTTTTTTTGAAATTGTTCCAAGTTGGTTCTTACTACCCGGTATTATTATAGCTACGTTAGCTGCTATTATTGCATCTCAAGCTTTAATTAGCGGAAGTTATACACTAATTAGTGAAGCAATGAATTTGAATTTTTGGCCCAGAGTGGGAGTTCGCCAACCCACCGAAACCAAAGGGCAAATATATATCCCAAGTGTAAATACAATTCTTTGGATAGGTTGTATATTAATGATATTGTATTTTAAATCATCTACTCACATGGAAGCTGCATACGGGTTTTCAATTACCATTGCAATGTTAATGACAACTTTACTTTTAAGCTATTTTTTATTATATAAAAAGAAATGGAACAAAATTTTAGTATTTGGGTTATTAGCTATGTTTTTTATAATTGAAACTTCGTTTTTTATTGCTAATGTAGCTAAAATAAAAGAAAGATGGATGTTCTTGTTCTTCGAATTAGGCATTTTTGCTGTTATGTATGTATGTTTTTATGCCAGAAAAATTAATAATCGATTTATAAAATTTGAAGACTTAGGCAAATTTGCTCCCTTGATAAAAGAACTTAGCGAAGATGACCAAATACCAAAATTTTCTACTCATCTTATTTATTTAACAAAAGCTAACAATAGGCATGAAATTGAGGAAAAAATAATGAAATCAATTTTTGCAAAAAAGCCAAAAAGAGCAGATGTATATTGGTTTTTACATATCAATAGAACCGAAAATCCATATACACTTACTTATGATGTTTCGGAGTTAGTTGATGATAAGGTAATAAAAGTAAATATCAATGTTGGTTTCCGTGTACAGCCCCGTTCTGAACTATTTTTTAAAAAAATTGTTAAAGAATTAGTTGCTAATGAAGAGTTAAATTTACATATTCGTCCTGATGGTTCTAGTAAATATAATAATGAGCCGGATTTTAAATTTATTGTAATTGAAAAATTTCTTTCCGTTGAAAATGAATTTGCCATACGAGAAGGGGTATTGCTTAACTTTTATTTCTTTTTAAAACGCTTAGGACTAAGTGATGAAAAAGCATTTGGACTTGATAAAAGCGATGTAGAAATTGAACAAATCCCTTTAGTATATCATCCTATTTCTAAAATTGAATTAGTTAGAAAGCAATAATCAACATAATCTGTTATTTAGTTCAGATAAATAGATTATAAAATTTCGATAGATAATTTTGGTTTTAAAAAATTATATTGTAGGTTTGCTCTATTATAAAATCATCTCGCTTATAAACTCAAAAAAATATATTTTTAAACACTAAATCTTAAAGATTCAGCTAAAATGCAAAATATTAGCTTTTTGCGACTTTGAATTGAAAAAACACGGAAATTAATCAATAAAATATGCTTGCCAATGAATCCACTAATTCATTAGATAATTTTGAGGAAAATTAAGCCAATGTTTATAGTTTTCGCCCAAATTGGCAACTACTGCTT
>CAZRCF010000242.1:0-4678 GCA_964598505.1 uncultured Lentimicrobiaceae bacterium
TCATTTTATGAATGAGGCTATTAAATCGCTTATTGATGTAGTTCAAATTGAGATTCCAGACGAATTTATGAAAAAGTGGCTTGTTTATTCAAATAAAGACTTAACAATAGAATCAGTAGAAGCAGAATATCCAAAATTTAGAGATTCAATAAAATGGCAATTAATTGAAAATAAACTTGTTAAAGATTATTCAATAGTTGTCTCTCGCGATAATATTAAAAATCATATTAAAGATTTCTTTAAAAACAATTATTTTCAAAATAGCGTAGAAGAAGATTTAGACGAACGCTTAAATACACTTGCAGATTCTGCATTAAAAAATGAAAAAGATGTAAAAAATATTTACGATCAACTTTTCGATAATAAAATTAATGAAGCCTTAAAACAAATTTTTAAAGTTGAACAAAAGAACATTTTAGCTGAAGAATTTGTTGAAATGGTTAGTAAAAACAAATAATAATAAAACAATGCAACACGACGAATTTCGCAAATATGCAATAAAACATAAAGGAATCAGCAGTTTGAATTTCGACCGCTATACCTCTATTTCAAGTAGTTACATCTCTCCTACTATTATTGAAGAGCGACAACTAAATGTAGCTACAATGGACGTTTTTTCTCGTTTAATGATGGATAGAATTATTTTTTTGGGAGTTCCTATTTACGATGACGTTGCAAATATTATTCAAGCACAATTGCTATTTTTAGAATCTACCGATGCTAAAAAGGATATTCAAATATACTTAAATACACCTGGAGGTTCGGTTCATGCAGGTTTGGGTATATACGATACAATGCAATATATTTCGCCTGATATTGCTACAATATGCACAGGTATGGCAGCATCGATGGGAGCAGTTTTAATGTGTGCAGGTGCACCAGGAAAACGTACAGCTCTAAAACATGCACGAATAATGATACATCAACCAATGGGTGGTGCCGAAGGACAAGCAACTGATATTGAAATTACTGCACGCGAAATTCAAAAACTAAAAAAAGAACTTTACGAAATAATTGCTCTTCACTCAAATCAAACTTACGAAAAAATTTGGGCTGATGGTGATAGAGATTATTGGATGACTGCTCAAGAAGCCAAAGATTATGGAATGATTGATGAAGTACTTGTTAGAGCTGAAAAAAAATAATAATAGAATGAAATTAAATAATTCCGGATTGGATTTTTTATCCTTTCCGGTTTATTATTAATTAATATTTAGTGTAATATAAAAATGGCAAAACAAAAAAATAATACATGTTCGTTTTGTGGATCTACTCCACCGGCAAATAAAATAGTTTTCGATGGTTTCCAATCCTATATCTGTGAAGATTGTGTTGAGCACGCACATACTATACTTAAAACCAATCAAATACACAACTCATCTAAAGAAAATAAACAACTATCTTTAAAGAAACCTATCGAAATAAAAACATTTCTTGATCAATATGTAATTGGACAAGAAAATGCCAAAAAAGTATTATCGGTTGCAGTTTATAACCATTTTAAAAGATTGCTACACAATAAACCATCAAACAAATCAATTGATGTAGAAATTGAAAAATCGAATATAGTAATTGTGGGTGAAACTGGAACTGGCAAAACCCTTATGGCTCGCACAATTGCTCGAATGCTTGATGTTCCATTTTGTATTGCAGATGCAACAGTTTTTACCGAAGCCGGATATGTAGGCGAAGACGTTGAAAGTATTTTAACACGATTGCTACAAGCTGCTGATTACAACGTTTCGCGTGCCGAAATGGGTATAGTTTTTATTGATGAAATTGATAAAGTTGCTCGTAAAAGCGATAACCCTTCATTAACTCGTGATGTTTCGGGCGAAGGAGTGCAACAAGCTCTTTTAAAATTACTTGAAGGTGCTGTTGTTAATGTTCCACCGCAAGGTGGTAGAAAGCATCCTGAGCAAAAATTTATTGAGGTAAATACAAAAAATATACTTTTTATTGCCGGTGGTGCATTTGATGGCATTGAAAAGAAAATTGCTTCGCGATTAAATACAAATGTTATTGGCTACAACAAAAAAGCTAAGCAAATTGATAAATCAAACCTGCTAAAATATATAACTTCGCAAGATTTAAAAAGTTTTGGTCTTATACCCGAGCTATGTGGTCGTTTTCCAGTTGTTACACATTTATTACCATTAGACCACGATGCCTTAAAAAGAATTTTAGTAGAACCAAAAAATGCACTTGTAAAACAATATTTACAACTTTTTGAAATTGATGGTATTAAACTCGAATTTAGCGATGAAGCTCTTGAATATATTGTTGAAAAAGCTATATCACTTCACTTAGGAGCTCGTGGATTGCGTTCAATAATTGAGAACATTATGACTGATGCAATGTTTGATTTGCCATCACAAAATATCAAAAAATTTGTAATAACTAAAGAATACTTCAGAAATTGAAGGAAATATAATTTAAATTTTTTCGTTAATCTTTAGCACAACTTTTGATATATATATTGACTACAAGATTAAAATTTGTATTATGAAAAAATTTGTTGTCTTAATATTATCAATATTGTGTATTAAATTCACATTTTCTCAAAATTCAAATGAGATAATATTACCTGCAATAATAGTTGAAGGCGATACTATACCATACATTACGTTACCTGAAGTTACAATATTGACATGGCGACCCTTTAAAACCAAAAAAGACGAACAAGCAACCAAACGCTTGATTAATAATGTTAAAAAAGTTTATCCTTATGCAAAACTTGCAAGCGCAAAAATGAAATATTACGACAACTTAGCAAAAAATGCGAAATCGGATAAAGAAAAAAAACAAATACAAAAAAAAGCTGAAGAAGATATAAAACTTCAATTTGAAAATGATATTCGTAATATGAATCGTTCGCAAGGAAAATTGCTGATCAAACTTATTGATAGAGAAACAGGAAAATCGTCTTACGAAATTATAAAATTATCACGAGGAACTTTCAAAGCATTTTTTTGGCAATCATTTTCTTCATTTTTCGGCATTGACTTAAAAGATAAGTACGATCCAAATGGAGAAGATAAAACCATTGAGCTAATTATTTCACTTATTGATAAAAAATTGTTATAAGTTTTTGGTATAATTATTATGAAATTGTATTTTTGTTGATATTTTTTAAATTTTGAAATAATATTAAATGGTTAAATTAGGTTCAATTCTTTTCTTAGACTCTACACACCCGATACTGCCTGAAAAGCTTCAAAAAATGGGTTTTACAATAGATTATGATTTTTCATCTTCAAAAGAAGAAATAATTAACAAAATTTCAAATTATCAAGGTGTAATTATTCGTAGTAGATTAAAACTTGATAAAAACATATTAAAACCCGCTAAAAACTTAAAATTTATTGGCAGAGTTGGTTCCGGATTAGAAAACATTGATACAGATTACGCTCATAGCAAAGGAATATTTTGTTTAAATTCGCCCGAAGGAAATCGCGATTCGGTTGGTGAACATACTTTAGGCTTATTGTTAGCTATTACAAATAATATTGTAAAATCAAATAATGAGGTTAAAAATGGGTTTTGGTTTCGTGAAGAAAATAGAGGAATGGAAATTAATGGTAAAACTATTGCAATTATTGGTTATGGTAATATGGGAAGTGCATTTGTTCAACGACTTTCGGGATTTAAAGCCAATGTAATTGCCTACGATAAATATAAATTTGGTTTTGGAAATAAATTAGTTAACGAAACTTCAATGGAAGAAATTTTTAAAACAGCCGATATTATTAGCTTTCATATTCCTTACACCGAAGAAACTCATTATTTGTTAAATAGAGATTTTTTATCAAAATTTGAAAAAAATATTATAATTTTGAATACTTCAAGAGGCAAAATTGTAAACACAGATGATTTAGTTGATGCTTTAAAATCGAAAAAAGTAATTGCAGCAGGTCTCGATGTCATAGAATATGAAAGTACTTCTTTACAAAATAAACCAATATCTTATTGGTCGGAAAGTATGCAATACATAGCTAATGCTGAAAATGTTATTTTAACGCCTCATATTGCAGGATGGTCAAACGAATCGAATATTAAATTATCGGAGGTGCTTTTTGATAAAATAGTTCAAATAATTAACACATAGAAAATAAAATAATTATGAGTAAGTCAGAAAAAATTTTTAAAGGTAAAACGTTAGCAATTTTAAGTGGGGGTGGCGATACCCCAGCAATTAATTCAAGTATTGAATGTATTCGTAACAGAGCCTCAATGCTTGGCTATAAAGTTTACGGAATTAAAAAAGGATGGAAAGGACTTTTGGGAGATGGTGAAATTGTAGATTTAACAAACCAACCTTACGATGGAATATATGGTGGAACAGCTTTACAATCAAGTCGTACTAATCCATTTCCATCTAAAAAGAATCCAGAAAATAGAGTGCCTCAAATTTTAAATAACTTAAATAGATATAAAATTGATACTTTAGTTACAATTGGTGGCGATGATACTAATGGTGCGGCAAAACGACTTTATGAACAAGAAGGAATACCTGTTATAGGCTTTCCAAAAACAATTGACAACGACTTACGTACACGAACAATGCATAATTATAATGGAAAAAATTACGAAGCAGTAATGTGTCCCGGTTTTCCATCTGCTGCAAAAGGATTAATGGAATTAATAATGCGTTTGCGAACAACTACCGAATCACATT
>CAZRCF010000243.1:0-4656 GCA_964598505.1 uncultured Lentimicrobiaceae bacterium
AAAACAAGAGCAATAGCCATAACTAATGTAAATGTTGTAATTAATTTTTTCATTTTTTTTGATTTTTGTTATTAATTTTTATTTTATTTAATTTTATGGTTGCAAATATAATATAAATATTAATATAATATTATTTTTTTGATAAAAAATTATCATTTATAAATACCTTTTAAATCCGAAAGTTAAATAATGACTTTTTATTTAATATTTTACCAGTCGCCGCTGGCACCCCCGCCACCAAAATCGCCGCCACCAAAACCGCCAAAATCGCCACCCGATGAGCCTCCTCCCCAATCGCCTCCACTACCACCACCGCGGTTACCCATACTCATTAATAGAGCCGTTAGTAACCAAAAGCTACCACCACCTCCACTACTTATATGTGAACCTTTTTTGCGAGAAATAATACTCATTAAAATAAATACTATTACAATTATGATTATTGGAAAAATAGTCATAAAGGTATTATTTTGCTTGTGCATTTTTTTGTAACTACCAGGTTTAAATTCGCCAGAAGCAAATTTTTGTATAGTATTTATTCCATTATCAAGTCCTTCGTAATATTTATTTTGCTTAAAGCTTTCAATCATATCATAATCTACAATCTGCCCTGCTGTGGCATCGGGAATTACCGCTTCTAAACCATAACCAACCGATATTCGTGCCTGCCCTTTAGTATTTCCTGTTTTTGGCAAAACTACTATAACAATTCCGTTGTCTTGTCCTTTTTGTCCTATACCCCACTTCATACCAATTTCATCAGCATATTGCGTTATATCCATTTCGCCAATAGAGTTGGTTGTTACAATACAAATTTGAGTACCTGTACTATTGTCGTATGCAACTAATTTTTGTTCTAACTTGCTAATTTCATCATCATTTAATATCTTAGCGTAGTCGTTTACCAAACGCATCGGGTTTGGACGAGCAGGAATGTCTTGTGCTAAAATATTTTGATTAATCAATAGTGACAAACAAAATATAAGAATTGTACTATATATTTTTTTCATTTCTTGAAAATATTTTTGATTATATTATTGTTATTAGTAAATATTTTTTTTAGAGTTTTGCTGATAATCAATTTTTATAAACCACAGATAAAACAGAAAAAACAGATTAATACTGAACAAATTTGTTTGTGAATTTCTATGACACATCCAAGAATAATATTTAATAATTCATTTTATACTGTATAATCCAAGATAATTTTGTGTGTTTTGGGTGTTCTTTGGGTTTTTTGTGTAACAGCTATTACACAAAGTAACACAAAACTTACACACAAAGTAACACTAAGAAAATAAGAGCCCCTAAAAAAACAATCTTAATAATTAACAATTTACCATTAACAATTATTTTTTTTCCTCCGGAATATCAAACGAAATATCGTCGCTAAGTTCATTTATATCATTTTTTGCTCGTGGAAAAAAATCTTTTAATTTAATTCCAGCTTGTTCAATAGCATAAGTTAACCCTGCAACAAAATTTGACTTTTTAAACTCAACAACCATATTAGCTTTAATATCTTCCCAAAAATTTTCAGGAACAACTGAATTTATACCTTTATCACCAATTATTGCAAATTTCCGGCAATTAACTGCCAAGTATATCAGAACCCCATTTCGTTCGGCTGTTTTATTCATTTTTAATTTATTAAAAACAAATATTGCTCTCTCAATGGGGTTAGTTTTACAATCTTTTTCAATATGAACACGTATTTCTCCAGAAGTATTCATTTCAGCATTTATTATTGCCAATCGAATATCTTCTTGTTGTTGTTTGGAGAAAAAATTTGCAGCACTCATATTTTAATTATTAAAATGTAACTGTTGGCACTTTTTCGGCTCCGGCTTGTGCTTCGAAATATGGTTTTTGGTTAAACCCAAAAATACCTGCTAACATATTACGTGGAAATCTTCTTAAATTAGTGTTGTAAGTTTGAACAGCATCGTTATATTTTCTACGTTCAACATTAATTCTGTTTTCTGTTCCTGCAAGCTCACGTTGTAAATCCATAAAGTTTTGATTAGCTTTTAAATCGGGATACTTTTCTACAGTTACAAGTAATCTGCTAAGCGAAGAACCAACTGCATTTTGAGCTGCTTCAAACTTTTTAAACGATGCTGGATCGCCTGCATCAACTTTAATTTGAGTAGCTGCAGCACGTGCATTAGTAACTTCAACTAATGTTGATTTTTCGAAATTAGCATAACCTTTTACGGTATTTTCTAAGTTTGGAATAAGGTCGGTACGACGTTGATACGAACTTTCAACATTTCCCCAACTTTTCTTTAAATTTTCTTCTGAGCTAACTAAGTTATTATAACCACCTCTTGCCCAAAGTATTAGTATAAGGATTACAAATCCTACTATACCTAATGTTATCCATTTTTTCATTTTTCTTTGTTTTTAAGTTAAGTTGCTAAATTAATTATTATTTAATGATTATCAAAATTTATTTATCGAAAAGCACTTATTTGTCGGTAAAAGGCTGTTTTATTTAGTTGTATGTCGAAAGTAATAAGTAAAAAGTGATAAGTAAAAAGTAGTAAGTAATGAGTAAAAGTAATCAATAATCATTTCCCAATTAGCTTTCAATTTTTTTTCGCATTTTCTCATTCTCGCATTAGCAAATTAGCACATCATCGCATTAGCACATCACATCCCACTCCTAACTTCCCACTCCTAACTTCCCACTTCCCTTACTTCCCAATAAGAGAAACGCTTCTTTTAATAAAATTGGTTAGTTCTTCGCCGTTTAAAATATTTTGCGAAAGCATTGCCAAATCGATTAGTTGTTTTACCAAAGTTTGCTTTTTGGTTTCGTCGGTTTCATTTAAAACGGTTTCCATAAGCTCATGGTTCGAATTTACAACAATATTATAACTATCTAATCTCGGCATAAACATATTATTTCCGCCTCCATTAAGGGCTTGCATATCTTTAAAACGACGCATAAATTCGGGTTGTGTTATAAATACCGGCATTTCGGTTTCGCTTAAACTTTCGGTAGTTACACTGAATTTTTCTTTTTGAACTTGTGTTTCAAACAACTCTTTTAAGTTTTTTTCTTGTTCGGCGGAAAGCTTTGAAGGAATTGGTTCGTCTTTTTCTATCAGTTTATCTACAGTTTCAGCATCAACACGACTAAAACGTGATTTTTCTAATTTTTGTTCTACATTATTAATAAAGTGAGTATCTAACACACCATCCATTAATAAAACATCATACCCTCTTTCGGTAGCATTTTGAATATAAGTGTGTTGCGATTGAATATCGGACGTATATAAATAAATCAACATATCCGATTTATCTTTCTGTAATGTTATGATATGATTTCGATACTCTTCATAAGTAAAATATTTGTTTTCAGTATTTTTAAATAGGTAAAATTTTGCTGCCCTATCATAAAATTTTTCATCGGTAACCATTCCATATTGAATAAATACTTTAATATCGTCCCATTTTTTTTCAAAATCTTCGCGATTAGTTTTAAACATTTCTTCAAGTTTATCGGCTACTTTTTTAGTAATATGTCCCGAAATCTTTTTTACATTACCATCGCTTTGTAAATAACTACGCGATACATTTAAAGGAATATCTGGCGAATCGATAACTCCATGCAAAAGAGTTAAAAAATCGGGAACAATACCTTCTAATTGGTCGGTTATATAAACTTGATTTGAGTAAAGATGGATTTTCTCTTTTTGAACTTCAATAGTTTTGCGAGCTTTAGGGAAATATAATATTCCGGTTATATTAAATGGATAATCAACATTCAAATGTATATTAAAAAGTGGCTCTTCAAAAGTGTGAGGGTAAATTTCGCGATAGAATGATTTGTATTCTTCGTCGGTTATCTCGCTTGGACTTTTTTTCCATAAAGGATTTGGATTATTAATAATTCGAGGTTGTTCAATTTCAACTTCTTTTTCTTCGCCTTCGGGCTTTTCCCATTTTTTTTCGTTACCAAAACGAATAGGAACAGGTAAAAACTTACAATATTTCTTTAATAA
Organism: uncultured Lentimicrobiaceae bacterium; assembly: GCA_964598505.1. Classification (GTDB taxonomy): domain Bacteria; phylum Bacteroidota; class Bacteroidia; order Bacteroidales; family WCHB1-69; genus CAZRCF01. The sequence goes on from CAZRCF010000243.1 coordinate 4,014, forward strand.
TTGCAAAATTCTATGTTCTTCGAGAAATTCAATATTTTCATCAGAAATATAAAGAATTATTTCAGTTCCGCGAGAAGTTTTTTTGTGTTTATCAATTGTAAAATTAGGGCTTCCATCACATTCCCATATTACAGCTTTTGAGTTTGGCTGATACGATTTTGTAATTAATTCCACTTTATCGGCAACCATAAACGATGAATAAAAACCTAAGCCAAAATGACCGATTATATTTGCGGCATCAACGCCTTTAAATTTTTCGAGAAACTCTTCGGCGCTTGAAAATGCTATTTGGTTAATATATTTATCAACCTCTTCGTTAGTCATACCAATACCGCGGTCGCGAACGATAAGTTTTTTATTATTTTTATCAATTTCTATTTCAATTGTCAGGTCGCCAAGTTCGCCTTTAAATTGCCCTAACGAAGCCATTGCTTTTAGTTTTTGAGTTGCATCAACAGCGTTTGAAACCAACTCACGCAAAAATATTTCGTGGTCGGAATATAGAAATTTCTTAATAATTGGAAAAATGTTTTCTGTTTGTACGTTAATTGTTCCTTTTTGCATAGTTATATTATTTTTTTTGAAATAGAAATAAGTCAAATAATATACCATTAAATAATATCTGACAATTTGGCATAAAAAT
>CAZRCF010000244.1:0-4641 GCA_964598505.1 uncultured Lentimicrobiaceae bacterium
TATTTACTAAAAGAATAATTCATTTTATAATTTTACTAAACATTTGCTGATTTAAGAAATATCTTCAAATATGTTAATTATATTCTATTTGTCGATATATTTGGATTTCTGCTGTTATGAATTATTGCTATAATAATTATTTGTTTCTTTTGTTCGTTAATATAAAAATGGACACCATAAGGAAATGTTTTAGTGTAGGCTATACGAATATTTCTATATCTTAGAGCATAAATAAAAGGATTTTGCTGTATATTTATAATTGTAGTTTTAATTACTTCTGCAAAATGTTTTTCAAGACCATTTTTTTTATTTTTGTACCAAGTTTTAGAATCTCTAATATCTATCTTAGCATCTTCAAAATAGGTTAATAAATATACCATAATTATTAGTCATTATCTAACTCAATAAACAGTTCTTCAATCGGCTTAATATTATTTGGGGTTTTTTCAATAGCATCTAAACGAATATCTAATATGTTTTTTTGCCATTCAGGTATTTCTTGTCCTAATTTATCTATATCAGGATAATTCGTTTTTATAATCATCCACTCTTCCATTGGAATGAAAACACCTTTTGTGTTTTTATTTATATCTTGAATTATTTGAATATTCATTATTTTTTATAGTATAAAAATATATTGTTTTTTTGAATTTTTTTTTAATTACAAATATACAAAATAAAATTATTAAAAGGGCTATATTTTTATCGGTTTGTGCGAAGTTTTGATTTTATTTACTAAAATAATAATTCTTTTTTTAAATTTACTAAACAATAGGCTGTTTTTATTTATAATTAACCTAAATCTTTGTATTTTTGACAAATTATTATTTCTCACTTAAAATATATGGACAAACCAACAATATTAGTAGTAAACGACGATGGCATTAATGCAAAAGGGATCAGAAGTTTAATTGAAGTAGCACAAGAGTTTGGCGAAGTCCTTGTTGTAGCACCCGATGGAGCTCGTAGTGGAATGAGCCATGCAATTACTATGAGTATTCCTTTGCGAATAAAAAAAGTAGCTCAATACGCTAATGTAACCGAATATACAACAAATGGCACACCAGTTGATTGTGTAAAATTAGCACAAAAAGTAATTTTAAAACGCTATCCCGATTTAGTAATTTCCGGCATAAATCACGGTTCAAATTCGGCAATAAGTCTATTATATTCAGGAACAATGGCGGCTGCATTAGAGGCTGCTTTTGAAAACATTCCCGCAATTGGGTTCTCATTACTAAGCTATAGTGCTGATGCCGATTTTGATGCTTCGAAAATAATTGCTCGACAAATAATTAAAAAAGTGCTTTTAGATGGAATTGCCGAACACACATGTTTTAACGTAAATATTCCCGATATTAATTTAGATGAAATTAAAGGAATTAAAATTACTCGTCAGGCTAAAGGATTTTGGCAAGAAGATTTAATACCATACAAAGATCCACACGGACACACATATTATTGGTTAACTGGCGAATTTTTAAATCAAGATACAGGAAAAGATACTGATATTTGGGCTTTAGAAAATAATTACGTTTCTGTTCAACCTGTGCAATTCGACCTTACAGCACATAGTTTAATTGAAAATCTTAGACACTGGGAAGATAGTATAAATATTAAAAAATAAATTATGATAAACAAATTACGCTCCGATTCAACTTGGATAGGCATAATACTTGGAATTCTTTTTCCGTTAGTAACTTATGGTATTTTTTACCTTATAGGTTTAGGTGTTGATAGTGCAAGTGGCAAAACAGGAGTACTTAAACCCGAAACTATTGGACTAATAAGCATTTTTTCAAATTTGTTTATACTTCGTTACTATTTAATAAAATTAAAATACGACCGCACCGGTAGAGGAATTTTATTAATAACATTTATATCAGCAATAACATATTTTGCTCTTTATTTGTAAAAAACAAGTATAAAGTTAGAAGTAAAAAAATGAAATACTATATCATTGCAGGCGAAGCTTCGGGCGATTTACATGCTTCAAATTTAATGCAAGAAATTAAACAAAATGATAATCTTGCTGAGTTTCGTTGTTGGGGTGGCGATTTGATGCAAGAAAAGGGTGGCACAATTGTAAAACATTACCGTGACTTAGCATTTATGGGTTTTGCCGAAGTAATTATGAATATTCGTACAATTATTAAAAACATTAAATTTTGTAAAAAAGATATCTTAAATTACAATCCCGATGCCTTAATATTAGTTGATTACCCAGGGTTTAATCTTCGGGTTGCAAAATTTGCACACGCGCAAGGATATAAAGTTTTTTATTATATATCTCCCCAAATTTGGGCTTGGAAAAAATCTAGAGTTTTTAGCATTAAAAAAAACATTGATAAAATGTTCTGTATTTTGCCTTTCGAGAAAGATTTTTATGCAAAATATGATTATAAAGCCGATTATGTTGGTCATCCATTACTTGATGCAATAAAACATGACGAAATTGAAAAAATTGAGAATAAAGATTTAAACAATTTAATTGTAAATGATAATCGCAAAATTATAGCACTTTTGCCCGGCAGTCGTAAGCAAGAAATAAAAAAATTATTACCCGAAATGGTTTCAATAGCAAATCATTTTCCCGATTATCATTTTATTATAGCAGGTGTAAACTGGCAACCTAAAACACTTTATTCCGATATTGTTGGTAGCAAAAACATATCAATTGTTTATGGTGCAACATACCATTTACTTAAAAATAGTTACGCAGCACTTGTTACATCGGGTACTGCAACACTCGAAACAGCACTTTTTAATATACCACAAGTGGTTTGTTATAAAGCAAATGCTATTTCATATAGAATTGCAAAAATGGTTGTTAAAGGGATAGAATATATTTCACTTCCCAATTTAATTATGAATCGTCAAGTTGTAAAAGAATTAATTCAGAAAGAGTGTAATAGCGAAAATTTGATAGCAGAATTAGAAAAAATTACAATAAATAAAACTCACCGAGAAAAAGTTTTTCAAGATTATAACGACCTGAAAACCAAATTGGGAAGTGGTGGCGCTTCTAAAAAAACAGCTCTTTTAATTGCAAATGCAATTAGCGATATTAAAAAATAATTGTATATTAGCATACTAAAATTTTACAAAAAGACTATAATGAAGCTAAAAACAAAGATATTGATATGGAGTTGTTTGATTTTATTATTTGTAACATCTTCTAAAATTTTCGCTTTAACGCTTGATGTTAGAGTTTATTCGGAATATAAATTAACAGAGTTTGCATTTACTGCAATTTCCGGAAAATATACAATTCTTGCTGATGATAAAAAATTGACCTTGCAACTTTATAAAAATAATCCTTTAGAATTAAAAATTATAGGAAATAAAATTCAAATTGTAAAAAACAAAGAATCATTAGGATTATATGATAAAATTTCTTTTGAAAATGCAGGTTTAGTTAATGCATTTAAAATCAATACTAATATTGCAAAATCTCCGGAAAGAATTTATGACGACGAACTTAGACTTTCAATTGTAAATGGGAATATACAATTAATAAATAGAGTTGACCTTGAACGCTACGTAGCAGGTGTTGTTCAATCGGAAATTATGGGCAGTTCTAACGAAATAGAATTCTTTAAAATACAAGCAATTATCGCTCGTACTTATACACTTTCAAATATAATGAAGCATAGCAAAGATGGCTATAATTTGTGTGATGGAACTCATTGCCAATCGTACCTAAGAAGATGTAACAATAGAGATATTATGATGGCTGTTTCTCAAACTTTTTGTGATGTAATAATTGATAAAAACGGAAAACTAATTTCTGCTGCTTTTCATTCAAATAGTGGTGGACAAACTCAAAACTCTGAAAATGTATGGGCAATTCCTACTACTTATTTAAAATCGGTTTCAGATACTTTTAGTTTAAATATGCGTAATTCTACTTGGGAGAAAAAAATTCCTAAAAAACAGTGGGTTGACTATTTTAAAAATAATTATAAATATTTAAGCAACGATCCTATTAAAATTCAAAAACTTTTCAGTTTCCAACAACCTAAACGGCAACAGTTTATAATAGACAGTATTCCATTACGAATTATCAGAAATCATTTTAATTTGAAATCAACATTCTTTTCATCAATTGAAGAAGGTGAAAACATAATTTTAAAAGGAAAAGGTTACGGACATGGAGTTGGTTTAAGTCAAGAAGGTGCTATTAATATGGTTCAACATGGCTACAAATACGAAGATATTATAAAATATTATTACAAAAATGTTGAGGTTGTGAAATATACCGAAATTATTAAGTTTTAGTGTTTTTCAACCTCTTTTAAATGATATATTTTCATATTTGTTTAACTCAAAATAGATAATAAAATTTGTAAATTTCGAAAATAATATTAAAACTTTAAGTGCCTTTATTTGTTTTTATAATTTTTTTTATTACTCTTTTCAATTATAATAGAGGGGGTAAAATTTAGATTTTTTGAGGCGAACATTTAAAATGGTAAATGTTAATAGGTAAATGGTATTTTTAATCATCTTTTTATCTTGTACCTTTTTTACTTTGTAATTGTATTTGCTAAACAAAAAACAAACTTTAGTAGTCCCGTTAATCACTAATTACCCAATCCACGCTTGAACTTCTTCAAGTTTAAGAGCCGGAATTTCCAA
>CAZRCF010000245.1:0-606 GCA_964598505.1 uncultured Lentimicrobiaceae bacterium
ACGTATGAAAATTATAGTAACAATTTTAAAAATAAAAAAGTGCGAATTTCGGAAATTTCGCACAACAGAGCAAAGTCCAATTATTCTCCCTGCCAGCTAATTACTGGTAGGACGGTCTACTCGATTGGCGCCAGTGCTATTGTCGTCAGTATCACTCAGTGATTAAAATTTTACCTCTCATAATTAAATTGTTGTCATCCGTCAGTTGTATTAAATAAAGTCCAGTTGGTAAAGTACCTCTTTGCAAAATAATTGTCTGCTCGTTGATGCAATTAATTTCTTTTACCATCGCTCCGTTAGAATTATAAAGAATAAGTTTCGCATTTTTTATTGAATTGTTTATATGCAAAGTGGTCTGTTCGGAAAAAGGGTTAGGAAATACCATTACTCCTAATTCCTGTGGTTGGATAAAATTTATCACAGATGTGTTTAATGAAGAGTCAATTTCAAAGATAAAGCCTGCTAATCCATATGGATTTTTATTCAAGTTGCCACCAACCCAAATAGAGCCATCAGGCAATATATGAGAACAAAGAGCATAATTATCCCCCACAAAATCACCTGTCTTCTGAATAGTATTGATAACGCTCCCCAAAGAATCAAGAA
>CAZRCF010000245.1:616-4631 GCA_964598505.1 uncultured Lentimicrobiaceae bacterium
AAGCTTCATTACCATTACTTCCAGTTATTGCAATTGTTTTTGTTGATAATGAAGAAAAATTTATTAAAACATTTTTATCATTTGATAACTCTGTTTCAAAACCAGAAACTATAACCCGTCCTCTTTGATTGTCGAATGCGATATCAATAGGCGAATCATTGAGATTTGCTGTTCCGTTGAATGTATAAACCCAACTTTCTAAACCATTTGAAACTGCAAGTTTTCTAACTATAACATTATTCGCATTATGGCTGATAAGATAAATGAATTCTTTTTGATTATCGGTGACACATCCGAGTACTTGGGAATTATTAGTCACAGATAGTATTTTTGTCCATATAGTATCTTTGACTGAAGTATTATATAAACCTATTGATTCGCGATTAGAGTTGTTTTTCCCACATAAAACAACAAGATTAGTATCAATCTCAAGTGTATAATTAATAGTAAAAAGCTGAGTTGGAATGACGGCAAGATCGATTGTATTCATCGAGTTTTTATCTAATTCTACTAATCTATTGGTTCCCGATTTGTTTCCAAAGAGTAGCGCTTTTTCACTATTTGTATTAAAGCAGTATTTTGTTCGAGATACAACATTAAAATAGCTTATCTGCGAATTATATTCCGAAGAAAGAGTTGATGATGAAATTTTCCTGTAGTAAATGACATTGTTTTTTTGATAAAAAAGTAATGTATTCATACTATCAGCATGAAGCTCAATTGGAAAGGCATTATCAACGCCAATATAAAAGCTGTATTCCTTAATGATATTTCCTGTATTATCTAAATGAAATAAATAGATACTATCTGTGCGGGTTTTATAAAATGGAAGTGTGCTGGATTTTGATTTTGAATATGCAGAAACAAAAATTTCACCATTTGGGACTATAGATAAGTTTCCACCATATAGGTAATAATCTTTTGAAATAGACTTTTCCCATATAATATTCTTGTTAAAATCATATGCTTCTAGTTTAATCAACCTTCCTGATTGCTTCATTACGATTGTTTTTGACATAGCATAGTTTTCAATATACAACGTTTTGGCTGGGAATTGGTAACTTCCACCAATATATTTTTTTAGTAAAATATCTCCAGAGCTACCATCCAGTTTAATGATCGTGGCTTTACTCCTTACGTAATAATTTGAGTGAAAAGTTTGAAGATCACCTAAAAAATATGGTTTATTGTTAATCATACATGCAGCCATACCATTGCTAATATCGTCATACATTATTGAATCTTCGGTAATTGTTTTTTCATAAATAGCAGTTCCGTTTGTGCCATTTAATTTCAATATGCCCCAATTTTCAGGTCCATAGTTGGCGTCACCATAATACCCCGTCAAATAAACATCGCCATTGTAATCAACATCAATAGACATGGCGGCTGAACCACTTCCGCTATGTGAATCAGGAGATCCAACACCAGAAAAATGATATATAGAATTCCATTCAATATTCCCGGATGTTTTGTTCATTTTTGTTGTCCAAAAACCGAATGATCCTCCACCGACAAAGGCATGCCTCCATGTTGAATATATATACCCGTTCTTGTCAATGAAAGAAACAAAATCTATTTCGCTTCCAGGAGCATTTGACTCCCATAATAAACTCCCATTTGATGAATTTAATGCAATTACTTTACCCCGGCCATCCGAGGAATAAAAGTCATCATATCTTGAGAATAGATAGATACTATCATTTGAGTCAATATAAATATTTAAAAAATCAACAATGTCTGAAGAAGGTGGTAAAGCATTTCTCCAGTATATGTTATCGGGATTCATACCATTTGTTTTGAATATGCTATCCCTATAACTATAATAAATATTTAAATCACTATCTATTGCTAACCCAAAATTAAGATTGCTGCTATTTCCAATAAGATGTGTAGATAAAGTGTCTCCACTCAGTTTGCTTATAAATGCAAATTTTGGTTTCCCTGATGACTCATAATAACCAATAAGAAATTTAGAATTATCATAGTCAATAAAATACTGTGGTAATTGAAAATACCCTGAATAAAACTCTTTTTTCCATAAAATCCCCCCATTTGTAGCATCAATTTTCCAGATTTCTTTTGGATCATCGGACGAAGAATTCATTATTATTAAAGCATATATATACCCACTAGACATAAATATCCTCTCAACATATACATCTGAATATGTATATGTTGAGAAGTCATTACTTGTTGTAGACCATATAACATTTCCAAGTGTGTCAATTTTCATAACAGATGGTTGTCCTGGATAATTATCAAATGACTTCCCTCCAATAATAATATAATCACCACCTTTTATATAGTCATTTACTTTGCCTCCCTCTTTAATTTCTGTATCATTAAAATAGTTTTCGGCAATTTGGGCGTTTGTCTTATTTGTCATTATTAATAATATAACAAAAAATGTCAATAAAAGTACTGTTGGTTTCATTGGATTAGCGTCAGTGATTATAGTGCTGACTCCGCACTTCTGAGTTTGTATTTATAAACATTTGTGATTGTCATAGTTTTTGTATTGTTGTCTTTATAGCATTGGCGGTAACGAATCGCTAATCGCCATTAGGTGTTTATTTCGTACTTAGCTTTAGGTTAATAATTTTATTTATATTATTGTATATCTGCTTATTATAAATTTTAAATATAATTTTATTTAAAATTAAAATATAATTAAAGTACATTAGTTTGTCTATTTATAATATGCCTAATTTTATAATCAACAAATTTAACTATTTATTTTAAATATCCAAATTAACTAACAGGGTTTTATAAATTACGATTTATCAAAAAGCAATTTCGCTTTATGATATATTGGAGAACAAAATTTATAATTTCACCCCTCGTTATACGAAGTTTATAACTAAATACTTCACATATTGAAATTGCAAACTTCAAAACAAAAAAAGTGCGAAGTTCGGAAACTTCGCACAACTGAGTGTTGAATCTAACAAAACATAATCAGCTCAAATGCAATTAACATGCTATTGGCTTCTTATGATTTATAGTTTGGCAAGAGTTTCAATTTCCTTGATAAATTGCTCAACTTGAGGGAAGAGTGTTATTACGTTTTCTTCTTCAAAGTCAAAAAGTCCCCATAATCTCCTTTCTGTCTAAAGTCAAAAAGGTCAGAGTATAGCACTCCTAGTATTTTGTCAAGTTTTCCTGTTTTAATAAAATGAAGTGCAAGTTGAGTTTTTACACCTGAATGAGTGTGGCTATTAATTTCATGTTTTGCAAATAACGCAAGAACTGCATAAAAGCAAGCATAATATAATCGGTTGATGGCTGAGTTCCAGCTTTGATTTCCAGCTAGTGCTTTGGCGTCATTGAACGTCCTCCATGCTCTTTCAATACGATAAGCAATATATTCTTCTTGTGTGTTTGGCATTTTTAAATTGCTATTCCTTCTTTAGAAATATTCTTGTAAAACGGTGTCATCCAATATTTAGATTTCCATTCCTGCTTGTTGTAAACAAATGTTGACAATGCTTCTCCGAGTTCGAGTTCAACATCAAATAGTTTATGTCTAAAAACTTTTTCTGTTTCTATGTCCGCTTTTGTGTTTACTAGAATAAGGATATCCCAATCAGAGTCAGGTTGTTCATCACCTCTTGCTCTAGAACCATAAAGAATTATATCAGCTGATGGGTCAATCTCCTTAACCTGTTTCTTTATCATCGAAAGTACTATTTCTTTTTGGTTTTTCATAAAGCAAAGATAAGAAAAAAATGATTGTTAGGTGAAGTTCATTTGCAGCTTACTTGTTTATTTGTACATTAAATCTGTACAATATATCCCAAATTGGGTTGATATAAACGGTTATTACTGTTTTTATCTCTACAAATATATAAAAAAAATTCCAAATCAATAAAAGAAGAAATATATTACTGTTGTATTTACTAAATAAAATATTTTGGCATATTATATTTTTTGTTATTTTTACTCTCAATTAAAACTTGCTAATTATGAAAGCCATTGAACTAATAACAAATACCGTTACTCCAATTCATAC
>CAZRCF010000246.1:0-4568 GCA_964598505.1 uncultured Lentimicrobiaceae bacterium
AAATGCACAATGGGAAACCTTTAATGGAGTTGGAAATAAATGGTAAAAAAGCTAAGCTAATGATTGATAATGGCGTACTGTGGGATCAGGTTTGGCTATTGGGTTCTCCTTTAGTTGAAGAACTTTCTTTAAAGCCCAAAGAAGAATCTACAATTGGAGGAACAGGCGAAGGAGAACCAACTCAAGCATATACATCAACTAATCTTACTTTAAAATTTAAAGATATTGAGTTTTATGAGCAGCCAGTTTTGGTTTCTCTATCTAGTGCAGGTTTTGCAAAAGCTTTTCCTGGCACAGACGGTCAACTTTGTAACACCTTTTTTAAACACTTTATCGTTGAATTCGATTTTATTAAGCAGGAAATTATATTGCATAATCCCAAAAAATTCAAATACAAAGAAAAAGGGAGTGTTCTCGACATGAAATTAAACGATTCAGGAACGCACTCTGTGCCTTTTGCTTTTACTATGCCTGATGGAAAAATATACAACGACCTTATAGATATAGATTTTGGTGGGATTTATCCTTTAAAAATTGCTTTAAATAATAAATTTAATATCCAGTTGCCATCTGATGTAAAACCAACATTTAGTTATGGAGCACAAGGAAAAACGCCAGAGTATAGTGGTAAAATTAAAAGCTTTACTTTTGGAAAATATAAATTTGAAAACCCTACTGCAATTTTTGGAGATGAAAAAACCTCACGTGTACATCCAAATAATTTAGGTGTAATTGGACTTCCGCTTTTTATGAAGTTTGATATTATCTTTGATTATTTTAACAATAAAATGTATATTACTCCTAACAAAAATTTTATTATTCCATTTAATAAATAAAAATATAGTAAAATATAGCTATTTATCATTAATTTATTTATAATCTTAATATCAAAAATGATGACAATAAAATTAACCAGAAAAATTACAACAATTGCACTTATTCTAATTTTCAGTGCATATTCAGTTTTCAGCCAATCGGTAAATAAATACCCTGGCAAAACATGGGAAAAAGTAAAAAAACCTGAAGATTTAGGATATTCATCAGTAAAACTTGAAAAAGCAAAAGAATTTTCTAAAACTTTAAGAACTTGTGCTGTTACAATTATTGTAAATGGTGTTGTTCTTGATGAATGGGGGTTAGTAGATACATTATTTTTAACGCATTCGATGCGAAAAAGTGTACTAAGTGCAATGTATGGCAAATATGTTGAAAATGGCACAATAAATTTAAATAAAACCATGTCAGAACTTGGCATAGATGATGAGCCACCTTTGTCGGAACAAGAAAAAACAGCTACAATTCGAGATTGCTTGAAAGCTCGTTCAGGTGTTTTTCATACTGCCGAAGCAGAAAATGATGCGATGCATAAATTAAAACCAGCAAAAGATATGTTTAAACCCGGTGAATTTTGGTTATATAATAATTGGGATTTTAATGTTTTAGGTACTATTTTTGAAAAACTCACCAAAAAAAATATATTTCAAGCTTTTAAAGATGATATTGCTGATCCTATACAAATGCAAAATTTTTCTACTGCAAATGGTAACTCATTTAAAACAGGCAGGTCAATACACGAGGCATATATGTTTACCATTACTGCACACGATCTTGCTCGTTTTGGGTTATTAATGTTGCGAAATGGAAAATGGAACGATAAACAAGTTATACCGGCAAATTGGGTAAAAGAAAGCACAACTTATTTTTCTGACGCAACAATATATAAATCAGATGGTTATGGTTATATGTGGTGGGTTGCAAAGGATAATAATAAGTTTCCTCACTTTCAAAATGTAAAACTTAAAGAGGGTACATATTCTGCACGTGGTATGGGAGGGCATTATGTTGTTATTATACCGGAGTACGATATGGTTTTAGTTCACAGAGTAAATACATTTATACCAAATAATACTGTTTCTTCTAAGGATTTTGGCACATTGCTAAATATGATTTTGGAAGCTAAAATTGCTAGATAAAAAAAATTTTCAAATTTATATTGATTTTTCAAAAAATAATTATATATTTACAAAAATTTTTATACTATCCGAATACCGGTTAGTTTGAAAAAATAATAATTTTTTTGTATTTAAAATATATACTAAAAGGATAGCTGATGCCTTAATAAGTAAGCAATAATTAATAATTTTAATGTTATGAAAACTTTAAAAGATTTTACAACTGAAAGTTTTAATTTAAAAGATTTAATGACTCCAAAAGAATTGAATGAAATTAGTGGTGGACACTGTGAAGGAGGATTTTCTAGATGTACAGGTGGGTGGTGCGAAAATGGACTTCTGAAATGTACAAGAGCCATGAGTTGTACTTATGGAATTTTTATTTGCCAAGAAGGGCAGTCAAATTGCAGATATGGTGGAACAAATTGCAGAACATCTGGAACTATTTGTGCTAGTGGAACTGATGTTTGTAATAAATATGCATGATAATATATTGCATAGTTCAAATATTATTTTTTATATACATAACAAATAAAACTAAAAGCAAAAATAATGCTATTTTTATGAGTTTTATAATATAACAAAATAATAATTCATTCTTAATGTTTTAGAGCTTTTATGGCAAGAAAATTTTAACTCTTGATTCGCATTAATAATTAATCTATAACATTTTATTTAAAAAATCAATTTATAAATGACAAAAGAACAATTATTTGTATTAAACCCCGATTATAATTTCAAAAATGATATAAAAAGGAGTATTATAATTGCTAATTCTTTTAATCAATGTGAAATGTCTGTTTCAGAATGGGATTCTATTATTCATCCTGTTCAAGCTATGATTCTTTCATATTTTTCAAATCCTATTACTATAGAAAAAGCAGTTGATAATTTAAGCGTTTTTTTAGAAATAAGCAAAGAAGAAACACAAAATATAATTAAACCTTTTATTGAAAATGAAGAAGATATTTTTACCGAATACGATGGTCATGTATTTAGATTTCCAAAAAAAATTATTATAAAATATCATAATAACTTAAAAATAGAATATACATATACACCTGAAGATTTTGCATACTCCGAATTAGATTTTGAAACGTATAGACTATTTCACAGTCCATCGTCTATATCAATAATGGTTACAAATAAATGTGTTACTAATTGCGTTTATTGTTATGCTGATAAAAAACAAGAAATATCTTGCCAAATTCCTTTTGAGCGAATACAAGAAATACTTGCAGAAGCTAAACGTTTAAAAATTGCAAGCGTAAATATTGGTGGTGGAGAGATTTTTTTATACAAAAAATGGTATGAATTGTTTTGCGAGTTAAAAAAATATGGATACGATAAATTTTTAATATCAACTAAAATACCTATTAACGAAAACGATATTATTAAGCTAAAGCAATTCCCGTTTTTAACCTATCAATTTTCACTTGATTCTCTTTCCGAAAAAAAAATAAAAAGAATATTAGATGTTTCAGGTAATTATATAAAAAATATGAAACATACGCTTGAACTTATGGACAAGCATGGACTTACCTATCATGTACAATCAGTTTTAACAAATTTAAATTCCGACAAAGAATGTTTAACAGAAATGTTTAATTACTTATCAACCTTAAAAAACATAAACCATTGGGAAGCTCGCATTGCATTTCGCTCGCTATATAGTTCGACAGAGTTTGAAAGCATTAAACTTCAAGAGCAAGAACGCCTTGAAGCATTTGGACATTTAGACGGATTAATTAAAAAAGATACACTTAAGGTTAATGTTGATAAATCATATCTTGAAAGAGGTTTTTTTTCTAGTGATTGCGGAAGTAAGGGTTTTCCTGGTGCTTCCTGTTCAGCAAATCGTTCACATATTTACATCCTTCCTGAAGGCAATGTAACTATTTGTGAACAAATGTATTGGAAGAAAAGGTTTATTATTGGAAACATACTCGAAAACTCAATTGAAGAAGTTTGGAATTCGCCAGCTTCAATCAAATGGGTAAATATGACAAAAGATGATTTTAGAAATGAAAGTGCTTGTAAAACTTGTGATAAAATTGACGATTGTTTCAATAAATACACAAATAGGTGCTGGGCAGACATTTTGAAAGTGTATGGTGATGAAAATTGGGATTTTCCTGACCCACGCTGTAATAAGGCACCAGCTTTTATTTATCCGATAATATAATTTCTTTTTAAGAAAATTGTTATAAGAGTGAAAAATATTAAACTATAAAATGCTCAATCATATTAATATTATAAAGTAATAACGAAACTTGTATTATTTATATTCGATTCTAAATAAATATTTCCCTTATGCAACCTAAAATTTCGCGCGAAAGGCTTAATCCAATAGTTGTGTGAAGTTTTCGAACTTCGCACTTTTTAATTTTTGAAGTTTGACTTCAATTCTAAGTTTTTTGCTAATTTTGATTAGCAGCAATTAAAAAGCAAAATTTACTATTGCGAAGATAAAATAAACGAGCTTGTGTATAAACTTTATAATTTAAGTGAAGAAGAAATAAAGCAAGTAGAAAATAATTAAAGAAGAAATACCCGAAACTGGAGACGATTCAAGAGGCTTTGGTCCTTTTAAAAATGGCAAAAGTTTATATTTTA
>CAZRCF010000247.1:0-4545 GCA_964598505.1 uncultured Lentimicrobiaceae bacterium
CTAATCTTTAAACATTTTATCAATTCTTTCGCCATGTCGTTCGAAAATAAATTTTCGCTTTAGTTTAAGTGTTGGCGTAAGTTCGCCGGTTTGCACTGTCCATTCGTAGTCCATTAATTCAAAACGTTTAATTTGCTCGGTTTCGCCAAGTGTTTTATTGTATTTGTCAACCTCTTTTTTATAAAAACTTATTACTGATGCGTTTTTCATCATCTCTTCGTTTGTAGTATAATCAATATTTTTGTGATTACACCAAATACGTAAATTAACATAATCGGGAACAATTAATGCAGCAGCAAATTTTTCGTTTTCACCCACAACCATAATTGCATCAATAAAAATTGATTCGCAAAATTTTGTTTCAATAATTGTAGGAACAATATATTTACCAAAAGCAGTTTTAAACATCTCTTTTTTCCTACCAGTAATTTTAAGCTGTCCTTCTGGCTCAATATGCCCTAAATCGCCAGTATGAAACCAACCATCTTTATCAATAACTTGATTTGTAAGTTCTTGGTCGTTATAATAACCCAACATTACTGTCGGTCCTTTGCATAGTATTTCGCCATCTTTAGCAATTAATACTTTAATATTTGGTAAAACTTGACCAACTGTTCCAAATTTTATACCATTTGGCAAAAAAGTATTAACAGCTATTACCGGAGAAGTTTCTGTTAAACCGTAACCTTCTAAAACAGGCATTTCGCAAGCCCAAAATATTCGCGCCAAGCGAGGTTGCAGGGAAGCTCCACCAGATACAATTGTTTTTAAATTTCCTCCCAAAGCAGCTTTCCATTTACTTAAAACTAATCGTTGAGCTATTTTTAATTTTCGTGTGTACCACCAACCATTTTCGCCATTTAGTTCGTAATGTTCAGCAATTTTAACCGACCAAAAGAAAAGACGTTTTTTTATTCCTTTTAACTTATTTCCATTGAAAATAATTTTATCATAAATTTTTTCAAGTAATCGAGGAACGGTTGTAATTATGTCTGGTTTTATTTCGCGAATATTATCGGCAATTGTTGCCAAACTCTCAGCATAATATATAGAAACGCCTAAATATTGCCAAGTATAAATAAGCATTCGTTCATAAATATGACAAAGTGGAAGATAACTTAGAGCTTTACTTTTATAATTAATAGGTGGAATTGTTGCAACAATTAGAGAATTACTTAAAATATTTTTATGCGAAAGCATAACACCTTTAGGATTTCCAGTTGTGCCGGAAGTATATATTATTGTAGCTAAATCGTCTGTTTTTATATCATTTTTAATAGTTTCTAAATAACTTGAGCTTGGGTTTGCTTTACCTATATCAATAATTTCGTTTAAGTGCTTATAACCACGTAAGTTTTTAAACGTATAAACCATCTCTTTCTCGTTTAACGAAGGGATATCGGGTAAAATATGTTCAATTTTTCTGAGTAATTCCCAACCTGCAACAAAAACCATTTTAACCTCAGCATGATTTAAAATAAATTGGTAATCGGATTCACTAATTGTGGGATAAATAGGAACGTGAATTGCTCCTAATTGCATTATAGCCATATCTAAAAAGTTCCATTCGGGGCGATTATAAGTAATAGTAGCAACTTTATCGCCTTTATGAATTCCGAGTTGCATCATCCCATAACAAAGATTGTTTGTAATTTCAATATATTGTTCAGTGCTATATTTAACCCAAACACCATTTTCTTTTCCAACAAGTGCATCATTCTTTGGATATTTTTCAGCAAAATGATACATTATATCAAATAATCGAGTTATTTCCATTTTAATATTTTTTATTCACATCAAAAATACTGATTTTTTTTGATTTTGTTTTTTTTAAACAAAATTTGACTGTTAATTATTCTAAATTTTATTTTTAAAATAAATATTTATATATTTGCACTGCAAAATGGTTCTTTGGTTCTTTAAAAAAGAACAATAGATTAAAAAGGGAATCCCGTTAAAATCGGGAGCTGTACCCGCAACTGTAAACTCTTCCATAGAAAAAAATGGAAAGTGCATCTACAAACCACTGTTCAATATTTATGAATGGGAAGGTAGCACGAGAGTAAGCCAGGAGACCTGCCAATAGCAAAATGGAATCTTTAAACGGTACAAGGTACATGGTAAAAGGTACAAGGTTAAAATTTCATATTACAATAATAAAACTTTTGCTTCGGGGATAAAGCAAGTTGAAAATGAAAATTTAATTTTCAATATTCAAAAACATTTTTCTCGTTAGCCGTAATTATAAATTTTTTTTGATGAACGCTAATAAAATCATTGTATTAATTTTTCTCCTCAATAACTATATAGTTTTTGGGCAAAAATCAATTAGTGATTCCACTTATCAATTAAATGAAGTAATTATTTCATCAAACCGGCTTTCAAGTTTTTCGGCAGGAGTTAAAATTAAGGAATTTGATAGTTTATCGTTATTAAAATATAATTCGCAAAATTTATCAGATTTATTATCAAACGAAAGTTCATTGTTTATAAAATCTTATGGAAATGGCTCTCTATCAACATCATCGTTTAGAGGTGGAAGTGCAAATCATACAGCAATTTTATGGAATGGTTTTAACATAAACAGTCCAATGAATGGGCAAATTGATTTATCGTTAATTCCGATAGGTACTGTTGATGGTATTACTGTGCAATATGGTGGTAGCAGCGCTTTATGGGGAAGTGGGGCAATTGGTGGAACTATTCATTTAAACAATAATGCAAAATTTGATAACGGTTTTACTTCAAAAATAGATATTTCTAATGGAAGTTATAGTAATAATAATCAACAAATATCAGCTGAAATTAGCAAAAAAAAATTAATATCATCAATAAAAATATTTAACACTTCTTCAAAAAATAATTTTCAGTATAAAAATAATTATAGCAATGAAAACCATCATTTTACTCAAAAAAATGCTGAATTAAATAGCACAGGATTAATATCCGAAAACTATTTAAAAATCAACGATTATCAACAAATAAATTTCTTTTTATGGGCTCAAAAAACTGACAGAAACCTCCCTCCTACTATGCTTCAAGAAAACAGTAATTCTAACCAAAAAGACAATAATTATAAAATAACTTCAGAATGGAAAATAAATAAATCAAAACATTCTACCTATATACGTGCAGGATATTTTGATGAATCGCTAATTTACTTTGACGGAAACTCAAATAATACATATAATAATCTTTCAAAATCGTTTATTAGTGAAGCAGAAACAAAAATTGCTATTCATAAGCAACATACTATAAATTTTGGAATTAATAATACATATATTTCAGCAAAAGCATCGGGATATTTAGCTATAAAAACACAGAATAAAACATCGCTTTTTGCTTCGTATATTGTATTATCAAAATTGGAAAAAATTAGAACAAATTTATCAGTTAGACAAGAATTTATTGAAAATCAGCTAATACCATTTACTTATTCAATTGGAACCGATTATAATTGTACAAAATGGTTGTCTTTTAAAGCAAATGTATCAAGAGCGTACAGAACACCAACATTTAACGATTTGTATTGGTCGCCGGGTGGAAATATTAATCTTTTATCAGAAAGTGGTTTTACAGAAGATTTTGGAATTAAACTAAAAATTGCTTCAAAAAAAGAAAAAACAATACTCACTTTTGAACCTACTTTATATAATAGAAATATTAAAAATTGGATTGTTTGGGTTCCAACTTCAAACAGTATTTGGAGTCCGCAAAATATAATGGAAGTATGGAGTAGAGGGATGGAAACTACATCGCAATTAAAAACTAAAATTAATAATACAAAGATTTTATTTTCAGTTTCAACAAACTATACATTATCGACAAACGAAAAATCGAAATCAGAAAACGATATTTCTGTCGGCAAACAACTAATTTATACTCCAATTTATAGTGGAAATGCAAAAATTGAATTTGAATATAAAAATTTTATTTTATCGTACAATCACAACTACACAGGCTATAGATACACTTCAACCGATAATAGTGAATATTTGAATCCTTATGATTTGGGTTCATTTTATGTTTCGTTAAAAAAGCAACTGAAAAACTTTAATACAAGTATTTATTTTCAAATTAACAACTTTTGGAACAAAAATTATCAAATTATATCATATAGAGCTATGCCTGAGATGAATTTTAATTTGGGAGTGAGTTTGAAAGTAAAAAGCAGGAAGTGATGTGATAATGCGGTAATGCGGTAATGTGATAATGTGGAAATGAAATAACTTAATGAAACTTAGTGTTTTGAGTGCCTCAGTGGTAAAAAAAATACAAAAAGCTAGTAGCTAAATGATAAGCGCTAAAAGCTAAATAATACTAATTACTAAAAAATAAAAAAAAATAGAACACAAATGAAAAATAAATTACAAATTATTCTTATATTTATAACTTTAATGTTGCAATTGAATATAAAAACAACATCGCAAACTGTATCAACATTTGAATCATTTAATTTTGGAGTAGATTCGGTTTGGAATGGCAAAACTCAACCATTAGGAACAAATTTTATCAATGGCAATGCTTCGTTTGACAACTATTACG
>CAZRCF010000248.1:0-4539 GCA_964598505.1 uncultured Lentimicrobiaceae bacterium
TTTTCCACTCCTCTTCTTGTCCGGGTTGTAGTTTATCTCTAAAAGTTTCAAATGTAACATTTAATTTTGTGTCATTTCGAGGAATATAAATTGAAGTTGCATCGGTATAAGCTCGGTTGTTAATATTTAAAGTTGCATGAATTGTTAATGAGCCATAATGCTCGGTAGTTATAGGGAATTGAATATTTTGTGTGTTTGAATTTAATGTAATCCACTGTTTGTAAATAATTTCCCCCTCTTTATCAACTTCAAGTAATACTTTTGCATTATTATGTTTACTTGCAACCGATATTTGAACACTTTTACCCGGCTCGGAGCTATTTTTGTCGGTATAAAGCTGCAAATGTTCGTATTTTGAACAACTTGCTGAATTAGAATTTATTACCGAAAACAGTTGCGATTTTTCGAAAGCCTCGCCGTATTTGTCTTTACCTTTAATTTCAATAATATAATCGCCTTCGCTCCATGTTGATATATCGATAAACTCCAAAATAGTATCGGTGGCAGTATTTAAGTTTTTATCAAATATTTTTACCTGTTTTTCCCACGAATTTTTTTCTAACTCATCGTTATAAACATCGTAAGGGAATAATTTATAAAATTCATTTTTCGACAAAATAAATTTATCGGGTTTTGCCCAAAAACGAGAATTTAAAATTTTGTCGGGTTGTTTTAGTTTATGAATTGTAACAGCAATTGTAGCAGGCTCTAATTGTCCGTTGAGGTTAGTTGTACGAATATCATATTTTTGTGGAGTTTCTAATTGGTTAATATTTTCGGGCAACGAAACCTGTGCAAACATTGACACATAACCAATTGAAACATTTGTTGTTGCCGGATGAGTTTCGCCATTAATATCGCTTACATCAACCGAAACAGCATAATTAAACACAGGCGATTGATCTTTAGCAATACTATAATCGGGAATTGCATTAAATTTAATTGTAAACTCGCCTTTTTCGTTAGTAGTGGTTTCGCCATTTATAATTTCCATTTCTGGTGAATATGGTAAATTGTCCCACCACCAACTCCACCAAGGGTATGTAGTTTTTCGAGTTACCCGATATTTAACTTTTGCTCCATCAATCGCATTTCCGGCGTAAGCTTTTGCCAAACCTACAACCGAAACATCTTCATTTAAACGATAACTACCTTTTATTGAATTAAATTTCACCTCAAATTTTGGACGTTTATACTCTTCAACTCTAAAATATGTATATCCATGCTTGTTGCTAATATGCATTTGTCCGTTCAAAACACCATTTGGTGCAATAAAAGAGCCGCTAAACGAACCATAATCGTTTGAAGTTAATGTTTGTTTTGCAATAACTTGCCAGTTTACATCTAAAAACTCAACATTAGTTTGCTTGTTTGAAATAATTTTTGATGTTTTCCCTATATATTCAACCATAATTCCTTTAAAGAAAACTGTTTGTCCGGGACGATAAATTGCTCTATCGGTAAAGAAATATGTTTGAGTAGAACTTTTCTCGGTAGTATCAACTTTGTATTGGTATAAATCTCTGCCCGAAACAATTTTATCATCATCTTTTTTAATGGTTATTTTTATGCTTCTACTATATTCTTCGGTGCTAACACCTTCAATTATAAATCTTCCTTCGGCATCAGAATTTCCTTTTTGAACAATTTTATATTCATATTTTCGGGTAGAATAGTTATATTTTTGAATTTTTGCTTCAACCTCAGCATTTTCTATTGGTGTTCCGGTTTCGCGATTTATTACAGCAATTTCAATAGTTCCATTTTTATTAAACCGCGAATTAAAAGCAAGTTCGGTACTCCACAAATCGGTAAACGATAAATAATCTTTTGAAACATCAAATTTTTCGGAACTTGAAGTTAATATTATATAATATCCTTTTTCAATTGCAGGCAAATTAACTTCAACACTATGTTGTTGATAATCATTATCATCGGGCAAATTAAAAGATGCTGAGTTTTTATAAGGAAGTGAAATATATTTTTGTAATAATTTTTCTTTATTAAGCTCATTTTGCAATTTTACGTTTTCATCTTTATCAATAGGGATAATTCTTATAAATACTTTTTTTGAATTTTTGTAATTTATTAATGCTCTAAATGGCTTATTTGCAACTACATAGTCCTCATTAGAAATTGTAAGTGTTGGAGATTCAATATTTTTCTTTAAGTATTGGCAATTATTATTACCTTCTGCTTTCGGGAAATTAGTTGTAGCTTCATTTAAAATATTTAGTGCTTTTGTGTAATCAAATTTATATTGAGGCTTTAAAACAGGGTCGTATTTTGCGGCAGTTGCACAGTATTGAAGCCCAATTTGATATGCAATATCTGTTGAATATTCATTTGATTTATAGTTTTTATATAAATTAAGTAAAGAGTTTAAATAAAGACTATCAATATTGGCAAACGAAGCGTTATTTTTAACAAATTGTAGTCGTTTTAATTCAATATCAATTAATGCGGTAGGGTTTGCATCGGCAAGATGAAATTTTGTAAGATTTTGTAGTAATTTCAGTGCATAATATTTCATCGATAACGAATCGGGCGTGATAAAATTTGTATTTATAAAAGTTTCGCTATTCGATAAAAACGCAGGATTGTTGATGTAAAAAGATAAAGCCGGTTTAACAATTTGAGGCTCTTCGCCTGCAAAAAAATCAAGTGCCCGATGAGCTAAAAAATCGTATAATGTAGGTCGAAATTTACGACTGTTAGAACCTTCAGTTAATATTTGTTCATAATTATTTAATGAAGTTCGTTTTAAAAGTGCTTCGTTTTTTAGCGAAAGGTGATACTCGTTAAAAACTTCTTGTACAATTGAACGTAAATCCCAAGTTTCAATATCGTTTTTATTGTAATTAATTGTTGTCGAACGATTTAAAAATTTATATCTATTACTCTCGTAATAGCTCCATAAAATTTGAGCTTTTGCCGAATGTAAAATCTGAACATTAGGTTCGGCAGTAATTGCAATCTCTTTATCGAGCTTTGCTAATGCATTCTCGAATCTATTTTCGTCAAATTCTGAAGTAAGTGAAATTTGAAAAACAACCGATTTAAAAAATTCGGGAAAGTTTTTCTCTTGTTTTGCTTTATTATAAATTGTTTCAACAGTTTTTAATGCTTCTTTCGGCATCCCATCCGAACGAATTTTTTCTACTTTTGCCCATTGTTCTTTATAGTTAAACTGTTGCGAAAACACACTAACCGACAATAATATTATTGCCGATAAAGCTAAAGTTATCTGTTTCATACGTTCATTTTTAATTTGTTTTTTATTTGTCGTATGGAACTTGCTAGTTATCATTTTCTTGTGTGAAAAGGATTTTCATGCTCGTTTCATATCATTTTTTTAATGAGGGGTTCTAAAAATTAGATTTTTTGAGGCAAACAAAATTTTAAAACCGCAGTTTACTATGGTAAATGAGGATTTTAAAATTGCAGTTTAACAAAAAAAGCAATTTTTAGAAGTCCCGTAATATTATTACTTATAATTTGATGCTAAATATAGTAAATATTTTGTAAACAAATAATTTATTGAGTCAATAATTGTACCAAAAATTTACTGAGCTCGAGTTGAGGCACGACTTTTTATTTCAACACGATTTATTAAAATTTGTGGTATTTCATTTTCAAAAGCTGAGCTTGTTTTTGTCAGGCTGAGTTTCTCGAAGTCTATATTCTAAAATATACATTTATCGACAGGCTCCGTGTGACATTCTTCTTTATCATGCTGAACGTTTTTGTCATGCTTAACAACAGTGAAGTATCTGTTCTTTGTCATACTGAACGTAGTGAAGTATCTGTTTTTAAGATTCTTCGCTAAGGCTCAGAATGACAAAATCAATTGGAATAATAAAACACCATATAGCAAACAAGAAACTTATTGGTTTTCGTGCAGGTACAATTTATCTATAAATATTTAGTAATTTTGTGTTTTAAAAACACTATAATTGGAACAAATTATTTTAGGAATTGACCCCGGCACTAACATTATGGGCTATAGTGTTATTTCTGTAGATAACAATAATGTAAAATTATTAGTATTAGATGTTTTACGATTAGAGAAACTACCAAATCAAGCTGTAAAACTAAAAAAAATATTTGAAACAACGCTAAGAATTATAGATGAATATCATCCTGATCATTTATCTATTGAAGCTCAATTTTTCGGAAAAAATGTTCAATCAATGTTAAAATTAGGCAGGGCTCAAGGTGTTGCAATAGCTGCAGCATTATATCGATCAGTACCAATTTGTGAATACTCACCACTAAAAATCAAACAATCTATAACAGGAAGTGGAAAATCGTCGAAAGAGCAAGTAGCTGCTATGCTCGAGAGACTTATTAAAATCGACATTGATTATACATTTCTCGATGCTACTGATGCTCTTGCTGTTGCTTATTGTCATTATTTACAAAACAAAGCAATTAAAACAGATAGCAAATATGGCGACTGGGCAAGTTATATTGCAAAAAACCCCGATAAGGTTAAGAAAAATATAATTACAAAATAGTATTTAAATACTTTTTGCA